>JAADFT010000255.1 GCA_013152765.1 Calditrichota bacterium
ACGTCATCGAGGAGTACACACGGCCGGCGCGGCTGGTGGAGAACGGCCGCATGGTGGTGAAAGAGCCCCTGTCGAACCTGGAGCTGCTCAACTTCGAGGGCGTAGGTACGTTGGAGGCTTTCAACACGGACGGCCTGCGCACGCTGCTGACGACCATTCCCGCAAGGCAGATGCGCGAAAAGACGCTGCGCTACCCCGGTCACGCTTCCAGGATTCAGTTTTTGAAGGACCTGGGTTTGTTTTCTTCGCAAACAGTTGAGACTAGCACGGGCAAGGTCGTACCGCGCGATCTGGCGGCGACGTTGTTGTTCGAGCAGTGGCGCTGCCGCGAGGGGGAGGCTGACCTGACGGTCATGCGCGTCGAGGTCTCCGGCGAGCGCGCCGGACAGCACGTCCGGTACCGCTACGATTTGCTCGACCGTTACGATCCTGCCAGTGGCCTGTCGTCGATGGCCAGAACCACAGGCTTCATGGCAACTGCCGTGGCTCGTCAGCTGCTGGCAGGGCGAATCAAGCGAAAGGGTGTGTTCGCTCCCGAAGCGCTTGGCGCTGAACCTGAGTTATTTCACACGATCATGAGCGAACTGGCCGAGCGGGGTGTGGTGTACAGGAGGACGACGCCGCCTGAAGAGGGGAGCAGGCCAAGTCAGTAGGGAGAGAGTGGGGGCGTCCTTTCCAGGCCCACTTTGCGTTGCCTGTCCTGTTCGGGGCGTCTTTCTGCAGCGTCTGTGCTTTCTGAAGCAGACGCGGCAAACAGAAGTGGAGGGGACGACGCACGCCTAATTCTGCTACGTCGAAACGCGGTTGACTTTTCATGAACGCAGTCCCCTCAGGCTGGGAGGCCGCTGATTTTTGCGTGAAGCACGCCTGCTTCAGCAGGCGGATTCTCTCGCAAGCCCGGGGATTTGATCCCCGGGCGGATGCGCCTTGCATCAGTTTTGGCTTTGTCTCCCGAATCTAACGTAGCAGACCTGATTTCCTGTCCGAATCAAAACGAATTCGGTTCCGGCGTCCGCTGGCCGCCAGCAGGAAAACCAGGGGTTTGCGCGGCAGGTAGCGCGCTGTACGTCACTGTTAAGGTGCGCCAGGAGAACTGTCTCGCGCGGGAAGACGAAAGCGAAACAGGGCCCGAGAATCCAGGGATTCTGCGGGCCCCGTAACGGTGGGGTGGACAAGCAGCGGGGGTTTGCAATCTATCTTGAGGCCAAGGGCCACTCACTTGGCGAGAATCATTCGAATTGGTTGTCGACGTCCGGGTCTGCAAACGGCAGAGGTAGACGCCAGACGGAACGGTGTTGCCTGCCTCGTCGGTGCCGTTCCACGGAACTGTGTGGACACCGGCAGCGACAACCCTGTTGTTAACCAGCGTTTTAACCAGAGCGCCCCGGACATCGTACACCTTCAGACTAACCACACCTGAAGTCGGCAGAGAGAAGCGAATCACTGTTGTTGGGTTGAACGGATTCGGGTAGTTCTGCATGAGCTGAAATCCCTTCGGTTGTTGCCACGAACGGGTGTCTTCGACAGAACTCAGCGTCAGGGGGTTGCCGTCAGCGTCCACAACACCCGGTTCGACTGGACTGTTGATGATTTCCGTGTACTCCTCCTGGCTGATGTACTGCGGCACGTAGGTTTTCCCTGACTTGGCGTACTGCTTTGTGAAGGCGCGCATGTGGTTGCGAGAGCCTTTCATCAGGTTCTGGTACACCGTGCGGATGTCCTGGTTGTCGGTCTCCTGCAGGAGTTCCTCGAGATCCCAGATGTCAAGATCCTCGATCGTGCAACCCACGTAAATGGCGCTGTCCTGGCTGATGCTTCCGATGGCGACCAGCGTGTCGTGCAAAGCCTGCAGCGTCGAGTCTTTGAAAACGCCAACGGAATCGATGTACGGATCATCGAGCTCGTACTTGTCCAGAAGCAGTTTGACCATGTCCGTGTGCGTCTGTTCACTGGCGGCAATGTTGGCGAATACGGTCAGTTGCCACTTGTCGTAAAGCGCCTGGTAAACATCGCGCGCCAGTTTCTCCTCTTCCCGCATCTTCACCAAGCCGGCGATTTCCGCTTCGCTAAGCTCCTGCTTTGGGAGATCCCAGAGGTACTGGTTCAGGGCATCGTCGTCGCTCTGAGCTAAGGCGTTTCCTGAGAACGCCAATCCCAGCGTCAAAAGTGCCAAAATCGTTAGCGCTGTACTCCTCTTCAGCATGTTACACCTCCTGTCCTTCAAAACTTGCGTTCTTGTCTTCACAATCTCTTCGGCTGTTTCCCAAGTTAATTAGCACCGCTTCAAGCTTAAGGGTTGCCACAGTGACGCGCGTCGTAACGTGGCGACTTCGGCACGCTTGACTACAAAGGTTGTGCCAAAAATGTTAGAGAAAGGCTAACATGTTGAGTTTTCACGTGTTAAGGCAGTACTTGGTGTTGCGACTGGCAGGAAAAGCAGCTGGGAAATCGACGATTTCGTCGACTTTCTCGACAAATGTGTCGAGTGACGGCAAGGATGTTCCTGGGAACCGAGCAGGCGGGTAAGGGGACGTAAGGTGGTACCCACACCGACGTTCGGAAGGCTGCGGAGCCGAGAGGGCAGAAACCAGAACGTCAGGTGTTCGTGGCGGGACGGCCTCTTTGGTGCACAGGACCGAACAGCAAGGAGCTGTAGGTCGTGGTCAATTCGGCACCGGATCCTTCCGCTGGACGAAGGGGCACGGAGTCGGTAAAGAACACGTGAGAGTTGGGAGAAGAGCCTTGTCCCGCGGGTGCGCCGAGGAAGCCCGCTCACCTTTGGAGTAAGGATGCGTTGTCCGAGCGTGCTGGCACTGGACCGGCGAAGCAAAACAGTTTCAAATGAGCTTTTCTTCGGATCTAACGGCCGGGCACCTCGAAGAAGCGAGGGCACTGTGAAAACGAAACCGAGTTGTGAATGTCGGAGAACCAGGCCCCCGGAAGAACGCCTGTGTCCCCGCGTGGGAAAACTTTCGAAACCGGCTACTGCTCCGCGGGCGAGACTAAAGCCCGAACACAGCGGAAGCCAAGATCCGGTGACTGGCTGGAGGGGAATTCTGCACTCCGGTAGTACACGGTGAATTTCTCCGCTTCCACGGTCAACCAGGAACCGCCGCGAACAACCTTCCGGCTTCCCCGGTCTGGACCGGTTGGATTATGCCTGGAACTCTGAGTGTACGCTTGGAGATCGTACCAGTCTGCGCACCACTCTCGCACGTTTCCGGCCATTCCGACCACTCCGTAAGGCGAAATGTCCTTGAAACTGCTGTCGGCCGGGAGAGGGTGTGTAGCAGGCAGGAGCCTGCTCACCAGGTTGTGCGGATCCCAGGTTTCGCCCCAGGGGTAGGTTGTTCGTTTGGTACCACGAGCTGCTTTTTCCCACTCGGCTTCTGTAGGCAGCCGACAACCTCGCCATTTCGCGTAGGCCTGGGCGTCGTCCCACGAAACCAGGACCACGGGCCAGTTGGCCGTGCCGGGAGGGTAGGTGCCGTTTTCCCAGTTGAACGGCTTGGCCCACGGGTACTTTTCCGGGTCCAGAAAAGGTGCGGGATGTCCTGTGGCGTCGAGAAAACGCTTGTACTCGGCGTTGGTCACCTCGTGGCGGTCGATGTAGTACGTTTCGAGGTACACGGTGTGTGCCGGACGGGCGTCTGGGGGACCGTCGTTGCTTCCCATTGTGAACTCACCCGCGGGAATGCGCACCATCTCAACGCCGTTGAAGACCGCAATTTCGGCATCCGTTTTGGTGCAACCATTTGCCAGCAGTCCGAGCAAAAGAAGGCCGAGCAGTGCAAGAGCAGCGTGTTGTTTCGCCATTTTTGTGTTCCCTTCCTCAGAAGATCCAGCGGAATCCTAAGAGCACCGTAACAACCACGTGCACTGTGAGTGTGATGAACATGACCCAGGCCAGCTTTCGGTGAACAAAGCTCCAGGTGGCCAGCAGGCGTCGTAGCACGTCGTAGAGGGCCAGTCGGCGCGTGAGTGTAATCTTGCGCCGGAGCAGTTTGCGCAGTTCCTTGGCCACCTTGGGATCCACACCTTCCAACGGAAAATGTTCGTGACCCGAAAGCCTGTTCTTGAGGTCGAGCAAATCGTGCCAGACAACCGTGATGAGAAGACGCAGTCCCCGTTTCTGCTCAAAATCCTCCACAGCAGCTAACCGGTCGCACTGCTTCAGCAGCGCTTCAGCATCCTGGAGCTGCTCGCGGAGTTTCTGCGTCAGTTCCTGGTTCAGCTTGTCCAGTTCGGAAAGTGTCATCAGCGTTCCGTTCAGGCGGTGAGGGACCTTCCCGTAAATGTAGCGGCCGATGATC
This sequence comes from Calditrichota bacterium, assembly GCA_013152765.1. Lineage (GTDB taxonomy): Bacteria > Zhuqueibacterota > Zhuqueibacteria > Oleimicrobiales > Geothermoviventaceae > Geothermovivens. Next base: position 4,314 of record JAADFT010000255.1, read on the forward strand.
CCGCTCAGGACCACGATCGACATGCTGAAGAAGCTGACCGTGGCGATGATGCCCTGGAATTTCAGGGTTGAGTGGTAGATGATGAGAATTGGCCCCACAAACCCTACGAACATGTGAAACTCCAGCCAGTAGCGGAGGTCACCGAGGCGTTCGCCAAAATCGCAGCGCTTTCGGAGCGAGTACAGGAAGTTGAGCAAGATGAGAAACGTCCCAATGAAGCCGAAAGCGTGTCCCCAGGAGCCAGAAGGCTTCAGTTCGTTGTGGAGGGGATGGTGAAATTTCTCCGCCGTGGGCAGCAAGTAGTAGCCAAAGCCCCGGTAGCCGCTGGCTACAGCCAGCACGATGCCGAGAACGATTAGAAAAATGGCAAAACGACGGTAGCCGCTCATCGGCCTCCTCCCGCTACAGAGCATCCAGTTCCGATCCTAAGAAAGCTCGTTCTACTCCAGCATTTCGAAAATGGGGAGAGGAGCGGCCGAAAAGTGCCTGTCCCGGCAGCGAAACGTCAGAACCGTCGGGAGCCGCTTCGATTCGCTCCCGGAAGGCCGCTGGACGCGACACTTTTCGACCGGACCTCAAGAAAAGTTCATTCCCGCTGTTTTACGGCTCAATCTCGCCCGCCGGATGGCACTTCAGGCACCAGCGATTCCGGTACTTGAACCTGGCCACGTCCCGGTGCGCAGACACCATTTCCCCGTACGGGTGACAGTGCAGGCAGTCCGTTTCCTTCATCTCGTACGGGTTGGTGTGGCAGTCGAAACATTCGAAGCCATCGTGGTGGCCATCTTTGGACGTTCGGAGATGGAAGAAACTCTCGTGATCGGCCCAGTAGCCCTCATGCCAGCTGGGATCCGACGGCTTGTGACATTCTTCGCAATTCGTGCTGAAACCTGCCACCGTGTGGATCGGCTGTTTGGTGTTCTGGTAGTCGTTCATATGGCAACCGGAACACTCGGTCGGCATGTTCTCCGTGTTGTAGTTGATGTGACACGCTGTGCACTCCTGGTTTGCATGCTGTCCTACCAGGGCGTAACCCGTCTCAGCCGCGTGGTCCCAGGGGGCCGGGGTCCAGCCGTTCGGAGAGTGGCAGTCCTCGCAGTTGGTTCCGAGTTTCAGCTTCCACGGGTCGTCCTGGCGGCGCACCCAGTGGCAGGTGTAGCAGTCCTGGGGCGTGCCCTTGAACTGGCCGTTGATGTGGCACTCCGAGCACGGGACTTCCGTGTGGTGACCGATGAGCTGGAACGCGAACTCATTGTGGTCGAATGTGGCTTCCTGCCAGCTGTTCGCCGTCGACATGTGACACTGCTCGCAGTCCGTGCTGAAGCCGAGAGCCTTGTGGTCGGGTGAGGTCGTGTGCTCGTAGTCACCCCGGTGACACGAGTAGCAGGAACTGGGCATGGGAATTGGCTTGAGCT
>JAADFT010000256.1 GCA_013152765.1 Calditrichota bacterium
GAAGCCACACGCTGACGAATTGAAAACGTACCCGCGTGTGAACCCCATCGTCTCCACTCCCCAAGCGGAATCTCATTGATCCTGCCCAGCGTCGTCCCGGCGGTCTAACACCTTTCCTGCGGTGCGCGAGCAGCCGTAAGCCTTGTCGATTCGGGACTTGCTGAAACCGGCAGCCCGGGGAGCTTCCTTGCACATTTTCGCCCACTGACCGGGATGCACTGCGCCCTCCCGGCACTTCTTCACCCGAGCTACAGAGTGAACGAACCTCGACCGCTCCGAGGATCTGTACCTGCCTACTTAGATTTTCCCCTTCCAACAAGGTCCGCCTCGCGCTCCCGAATCGAGTGCCTCTTTAGCCACTTTCCACTTGAATCTTCACCCCCGGTTCTCTATTTTGTGACCGATTTTTGGAAGGGTGCTGCACGGGAGATCAACTGGAGGGAGGTTCGCAGGAGTGCGGTGGAGGAGAACCCTGACCTTTTTGCCCGTCTGGCTTGCCGTGCAGACGAGCTTCGCTGTAACCGGTGCAGATTTCGCAATTTACGACGGCCCCGGAGCCTGGGCCGATGGGATTACCGCTTTTGAGCACTTCCTGGACTGGAAAGGCGTTTCCCACGAGCGCGTGTCCTACGCGGACGTGAACTCCGTTGAGCTTAAGGACTTTTACAAAGCCATTTTCTTTCCCGGAGGGTACGCCGCCTACTACGTGGCGTACATCAACGAAGAGGGCTTGCGGCACATTCGGGACCTGGTGAGTTCCGGCGGCGGCTATTTCGGTACCTGTGCTGGCGCCTATTTTGCTTCCGACTCAATCGTGTGGGAAGGGGACCGGATCGACTACCCGCTCGACCTTTTCCAGGGTCTTTCTGTGGGCTCGATCCACGATCTGGCTCCCTGGCCCTCTTACACAATGACCACGCTGCGGATGAACACGTCGGACCGCGTGTGCCAGTACGAGCCAGGCACTGAGGTGATGCTTTACTACGGGGGACAGTACTTTGTGCCCTACGAGGGCACAAGTGTAGACGTGTTGGCGACCTGGTCCGACTACCACGACGAACGGGCCATCATTCGTTTCGACTACGGTTCTGGTCGGGTGCTGCTTTGTGGGGCGCACCCGGAAATCGAAGAAGACAGCGACCGTGACGGCACGAGCTTCGCCGACGAACTCGACGATCAGGGGACGGACTGGTACTTTCTGTGGTCGGCCATCGATTGGGTGCTGGGCAGACCGATCTCGCACCCAAAGTTCTGGATCAACGAGTTCCACTACCAGAATGCCGGTGAAGATCAGGGCGAGTTTGTCGAGGTAGTGCTACCCGACTGGTACGAACAGCCTAGGAATGTGCGCTTGACGCTTTACGACGAGGCCGGCCGCAGCTACGGCTCGTACAGGATCTCGAATTTTCAGGTTGGGTCCCACGTCGAGGACCTGCAACTTTACTTCCTGGACATTCCCAGCCTGGTGGATGGCCCTGGTGGGCTGGCGCTGGACTGCAACGGCGAACTAATCCAGTTCCTGAGCTACGAGGGGACGTTGACCGCCGTCGACGGCCCGGCGGCTGGATTCCAAAGCGAGGACGTGGCGGTGCGGGAAAGCGAAAGCGACCCCCCCGGCCTGTCGCTTCAGGAGCAGGGCGACGGAACGGAAGTGGTGGATTTCACCTGGGCAGGACCAGACCCGCAAACAAAGGGCTTCGCGAACGGCGACCAAGGGCTTCCGGTGGAACTGGCTGCGTTCTCGGCCAGATTCGAAGCGGGCCAGGTCGTTGTGCGCTGGACCACAGCGAATGAACACGAGAATCTCGGATTTGAGCTGCTCCTCGCAAATTCGCCTGAGGGACCGTTTCGTCTCCTCACCTCTTACCAGCTCGATCGGGCCCTGCGTGGCGCCGGTACGAGCGCGCGAAGCCACAGTTACCGCGTCCGATGCGATGTGGAGCCGGCGAGCGGTTTGTGGCTGAAGCTCGTGAGCGTCTCTGCTACGGGTGAAAAGCGGAGTTTCGGACCCTTCCCGGTCGGTGGAGGAGGCAGCTTGCCGGCGCAGGTCGAGCTGCATCAACCCTGGCCGAATCCTGCTCGGGAGAGAGCAACGATCGAGGTGCGGTTGCCTTCGGCGGTAGTTGATCTCGAGGTGGGTGTGTACGACCTGCGCGGACGTTTAGTTCGGCGACTGTGGCACGGCGCTGCACCTGCGGGCAGACTGTCGCTGAGCTGGAGCGGCCGCGACGGCGCGGGCAGGCTGGTACCCGCTGGTGTGTATTTGGTTCGGCTGCGTGCACAGGGTGAAGAGCGCGTTGTGAAGTTACTGGTCCAGCGGTGACGCTGACCTCCGCAAGGTGCAAAAGTACCGAAGCGGTTGTTTCTTGACCCGTCCCGCGGGGCTTGCGTGTCTCTGGGCCATCAGTCTGGTTGGATTGAGGTGGGACACAGGACCGGAAGATCTCTACGGTGCTGTGTGGCTCGCCGCACAGTCCTGTGGACAGTTCCCGTGGGCGGGCAGTCCGCTGTGTGTCGAACACAAGCGGGGTTTCGGCCACGGCGTTCGGTAGTAAGGCAAAGGAGACAAACGGGATCGTGCGCGAGAATCTGGAAGCGAAGTGGCAGGTGTCAGACCTGGAAACCGTGCGTGCCCGGGCGGAACGGGCGGGCGCTTCGTTTCAGTGGCGCCGGGCTCAGCGGGACGTGTTCTTTGCCGTGACCCAAGGTCGACTGAAGCTCCGGGTGACGGACGAAGGGGAAGCGGAGTTGATCGCCTACTTCCGGCCTGACGAACCCGGAAGGCAGGCGAGCCGGTACATTGTCGCGAGAGCCGGCGAACCCGAGGCGCTTTTGTCTGCCCTTTCGAGCACGGTGGGTGTGCTTGCCGAAGTGCGGAAGCAACGTACGCTGCTCCTGTGGCGAAACGTCCGCGTGCATCTGGACGAGGTCGAAGGACTCGGCACGTTTGTGGAGCTGGAGTCCGTTGTCGATGCCGACACGCCCCGCGACGCCGCTGCTGCGAATTTCGAGGAGCTTGCTTCAAAGCTGGATCTCCGGCCAGATAAAACGGTTGGTAAAGCCTACGTGGATCTTGTGCTTGCGAACGACAGGGAGGGCGGACGCCCGTGATCAGGCCCGAGAAGTACCAGGCGCAACTTGAGGAATCGCAGCGTAGGCTGGCCATCGCGGAATCTTTCCGCGAACCCGATCGCGTGCCAATTCAAATCAGCGTGGCCGGGAGCTACTTTTCCAAGATGCAGGGCGTGAACATCCGCGACTTCTACCTCGACCTGGAAACAAACCTGCGGGTCCAGCTGGAGGGGCTTGAGTGGGTCTTTGAAGAATTGAAGGACGACCGGGTCGAAATCGCCGTTTCCTACGATCCTGGTCCCGTCTACGAAGGGCTTTTCTTCGGTGCGGAAATTGACCGGCCGGACGACACGTCGCCCTGGATCGTTCCTTTCCTGGAGACCAGGGAAGACATCGAGAAATTGGAAATCCCGGACCCTGCAGAGCACCCGGCTGTACAGGACATTTACCGAAAGTACGAGCAGGCTGTGGAGCTGGTGCGTCAGTGGGCGCCCGGAGTGCGTGTTTTCGGTGGATTCGGCATTCACCCGCCCCTGTCGGCTGCGTGTGCCATCATGCCTCCCGAAAAGGTCTACGAGCTCTTCTACGACGACACGGAGACGCTCCACCTGCTTTTCGACAAGATGTTTGAAGCGTTTTGCAAGTTGCAGGACTACCGGGATGCCTACTTCGGCGAGCGCACCACGTACCTGGCGCTGGCCGACGACAACTCGGCCTTCATCTCGGACGAAATGTACCGCGAGCATGTGCTACCTTACAACCTGGCGTTGTACGAACGCTACGGCACGGAGGGGCGCTTTCTGCACGCGGACGGCCCCAACGATCACCATTTCAAGACGTACGCGGAAATTGTGAAGCTCACCAAGATGGACATTGGCGGCTGGAGCTCCCTCGAGAGGGCTGTGGAGGACATGAAAGGCAAGGTGGTGATTTCGGGTGGGCTGAACAACCGCGACTTCTACGAAGGTTGGGAAAAGGCCAAGCGGGCGGTGGAACACGCGATTGACTTGGGCGCCCCGGGCGGTGGCTACATCCTGGCGATCGGCGGCGAAACCTACCCGGGTGTGCCGCCGGACCTGCTTTGTAAGGCTGTGGCGTACGCCAAAGAGTACGGTCGCTATGACCGAGTGCACGAGCGTTTGGCGAAAAAAGCTGCGGTTCCGGATGCTTAGTTCTGCTACGTCAAAACGCAATTGACTTTTCACGAACGCAGTTCCCTCAGGCTGGGAGGCCGCTGATCGTTGCGTGAAGCGAGCCTGCTTCAGCAGGCGGATTTTCTTGCTAGCCCGGGGATTTGATCCCCGGGCGGATGCTTAGCTGAGCGATCCGGTGTGCCCCTGGGTGACGTCCGCGAGAGCCTAACTTTTCCCCGAGAAGACAGCCGCAGCCGCAACGGAGGATCGAATGACACGTAGCGAAGATTTTCAACGCAAGCTGGAAAAGGTGCGCGAGCTGCTGTCCCGCAAGGAGCTGCGCGGTGTGCTGATCACGCAGCGCCACAATTTCGC
>JAADFT010000257.1 GCA_013152765.1 Calditrichota bacterium
TTCTCCCAGATCGCACGGCGGTCCGTCGCAGTAGCACACCAACCAAACATCCTTCGGAAGATGCTGTAGCACTGCCGCCGAGTCCGCCACAAAGTCGAGCGGCAGATTCCTGGCACCCGGAATGTGTCCCGCAGCGTAGGCTCCTGGCTCGCGCGCGTCGAGCAGCACGCACTTGCCCTTTGCCAGCCAGGCCTGCAACGTGTCCGCCGGGATGACGCGCGGACCCGCCTCGACACCCACAGCGGTCTCGGCGCCCGAGCCGACCGCTCGACTCGCAGGCAGCCCCGGATTTCTGAACGACACGGCCCGGGGGTGGAACGCGTTCACAACAAGCCCCAGAACCGTTGCCAGTGCCAGAATCCCGAGCGCTCCGAGCGCATCCCGAGTCCAGGAGGAACGTCCGCTCACCCGCGGTTCGCTCACAGCAACCCCCTACGGCAGGTAAACAACTCGCCGGACCTCAACCCTTCCCGCAACGCGCATCTGGACGAAGTAAACGCCGCCTGCCAGACCCTGGGGCGCCCAGCGCAAACGGTGCTCCCCCGCGCTGGCCCAGCCGTTCAGCAGGGTTGCCACTCGCTCACCTAACAGGTTGAACACCTCCACACGGACGTGCCCCGGGTGCGGAAGAGCAAAACGCACGACAGTCTGGGAGTTGAACGGGTTCGGGTAGCAGGGCAGCAGCGTTGCAGTGCGTGGCAGCGCAGCCGCAGGCGCTCCAGCAGTCACCCGCGTGCCCGTGGAAACGGTGTACTCGAAAGGATCGGCCGTGTCCGACCCCCAGAAAGACTTCTTCCCCTGCGTGTAGCCGTGGGCGATCGCTTCTTCCGAAAGCTCGCCACTCGCCTCGAGAGAGGCCGACACAACGATCGTCTTGCCGGGTGCAATGATGGGTTCGCCCTCGGGCGTTTTCAGAAAACCCCACATCGGTGCTTTGATCTCAGCTTCGTGACTGTCGGGCGAAACTGCAATCTCGATGATCCCCTGGTACACAGGTCCGCGGTCGCTCACCTCCACGTAGCTGGAATCCTCGAACGTGACCCACTGGAGGTAGTAGTCGTAGCTACCCGGTTTCAAACGAACGATTCCGTTGGGCAGGTCGTGCTCCCGACCGTACTGGAGCTCCTGCTCGTTCAGGAACTCGTGGTTGATGTAGTGCCCCGTGTTGAAAGCGCCGTCGTAGAATTCCACTTCCATGTTCATGTCGTAGCCGCGGCTGTCGGGCCAGTAGTTTCCCTCGGCCAGGCGGTAGCCGGTTACGGTGTCGTGGTCCACGTCGATGGTGAAAATGAAGTAGTAGCGACCGGCTTTCTGCCCGGCAGCGCTCCTGGAAGTGCGGCCGATTTTTCCCGTGGCCCGCATGTAGCCGTACAGGTTTTCGCCGTCGTCGGTGAATTTCACTTCCAGCAGGTCGACATCCGAGTAACGCCGTGGACGTGGCTCAGAAAGGCCGTCGCTGAACCAGTCAGTGTCGTGAACGTCGCCCGCCGAGTCCACAACGGCTACGGGCACGTCAGCCCAGTCGTCGAACTGACCGTCGATGGTGATCTTGTGCTGAGCGAACGCCACGGTTGGCAAAAGCAGCAGGATCGAGAGTGCATGTTTCATCAAAAAACCTCCACTTGGGTGACAGTTGGAGCGAAACAGCGTGTCAGTTTCCGGCGTTCGGCCACGACGTAGCCCGCACAGCCTCGGGCGGGCGCGGTAGTGTAGCGCTGAGAGCGGCCAGAAGAATCGCGTTCGCGGCGGTGCGCTTTCCACGGTAATCAGTGAAGCCGCGCGCCGCGCAGACGTTGACGTGTGCCACCACTTTGCCCGGCCGAGGGTTCGGCCACTCGAAAGCGAAAAACGTGATCGGCTGCTGTTGCGGAGCAGCGCTGCAGTCCACGGGATCAGCCTGGTAGCAGTACCGGCCCTGTGGGGAGCCCGTGTGTCCCTGCGGCCAGGTGTCGGACCCGAGTCGCTGTCGGACGTCCCATTCCAGGATGTTCACCCCGTAGCGCACCGGTACTGTGGCAACAAAGCCGTCTTCGTAAACGACCTCGTACCAGCCCAAGAGCTCGGCCGTGTCGTGAAAGTTGTAAATCATCCGGTAAGCTTTGTCGTTGCGCCCTGGACGCGCGCAGGCGTGCAGGAAAATCAGGCTGTTCACGTTCTTTCCCACGGGGATGCTGGCTACTTTGACTGGGAAATCAGGGAACGAGTCCGGCGCTGTGGTTACGGCCACAACCTTCGCTCCGGCCTCCGACACGAGTCTGAAGCGGCGGTTTCCCTGTCGGAGGCTGTCCTGCTGCAGCGCGGAAAGGTCCACGTGCAAAGCGTTCAGGACGGGTCCAGCGTTCGCCACAGAAGCCAGACTGAGCGGGACGACGGGGTTGTTCTTCTCGCTGGGCAACGCACGGCCACTCAGCAGCCGACGCAGTGTCGGGACCCAGGCCCACACGTTCTCGGCCAGGCTCCCGGGATCCGGCTTGCGGCCAGTCCAGAGGAGCTCAGCACAGCCGAGAAAATCGTACAACAGGTCTTTGCCGATGTTGAACTCCGTGGTCGCAGCCCAGGACGACGGAGCGCCACCCAGCACACCGGGCAAACGGCGCCGTTTCTCCCAGTCCGCGATCGTCGGGCGCAGGTTTCCGTACACCTGGCGGAAACCGAAAGCCTGCACAAGGCTGTCGTTTTTCGGGTCTCCCCAGAACCAGTTGAAAATCAGGATGTCCTTGGGGATGAGTTCTCTGACCTGCTCCGGACTGAGCGCTCCGGGAACGCGGTAGGGCGTACCGTCCGGCCGTCGCCAAGTACGGCTTCCGCGCTTACGCACTGTTTCGAGCAGGTGGTCACCCCACATGGCCGCACCCACACCGCGTTCTCGCAGGTGCTGAACAATCCTGCGCACGTCTTCGGCGAACAAAAGCCGGTAGTCCTTGCCCCGGCACCGCGGGCACACGTCCATCGGCATGCGCCACTCGTCGTGGCCAATGTGGACCAGCCGCGGCTGGATTACATCGACGAGCTCGTCCAGCACATCAAACGCCAACGAGTAGGAGCCAGGATTGGAGGGGCAGTACGTGTCTGGCCATTCGGCGTCCTGAATTTCGGCCAGCTCCCGGTGACGGGTCAGCAGGTAGTACGTGTGCGTGAGCGTCGGGATCTCCGGGATCACGTCCAGGTAGTGTGTGCGCGCCCACGCAACCAGACTTCGAACCTGGTCTTTCTCCAGAACCCCGCCGTCCCCGGCGTCGTGGTGGGCGGAGTCCTGAAATTCGCCGTGCGGACCGCGAGGGCGCGAGCGCTGCGTGCTGTTCAGGTCATCCGCGAAGGCTCGCCAGCCTTCGTTCAATTCAGGGTGTCGATCGAACCGAACGCAAGCGTTGGTTTCCAGGATGAGGCGGTTGAACTTGAACAGAGCCATGAAATTCGCCACAAAGCGGCGAAAGAAAGGCAGGTTGTTCTCGCCGGGAATGTAAAGTCGAATCCCGCGGAACGGCAGCGCAGGCCAGTCCCGAACGGCAACGCACGGAACAGAACCGGGCGCCCCTGCTTGAAGCAGAAGCTGGCGCAGCGACTGAAGGCCGTAAAACGCGCCAACAGAGTCCGAGCCAGCCACCACGATCCAGCGCGGTGTGATGTCCAGAACGTAGCTCTCCGCTTTGGCAGGCAACCGCAATCCGTGCTCCTGAACAAACGCGCGGACGAGCGGGTTGGCCGGGGTACCGAGAAGCACAAAGCGTCCCTTTGTCGGAAGACGGTCGGTTCGACGGGAATGGGGAGCCAGCCCGTGGAAGTCGGCTAAATCAGCGGTAAGCAGGTGGACGAGAAGCACATCACTTTTCGTCGGGTGTTCCGGCAGAAGCAGAGGAGTGCGGTTGTCGAACGTAAAGATGCCAGCTCTGTGCTGAATTTCCTGAGGCGGCGGGAAAATCAGTGACACGTCGGTCCCGCTCCCGCGCACAGCAGCTGTGCTGAGAACGAGCACACCGACACAAAGCAAGAGAGGCGTCTTCACAATCCTGCCCTCCGTCACCGAACGCCACTTGCCCAAACAACGGGGCGGGAAAGCAAACTGGCTGGTCACTCAATCAGGTCGTAGTAGGGGGAATCGAACTGCCTTCAAGATTACGGAGCTTTTCGACAAAACGCAAGAAAATCCGTCCACCAGATCCCCCGGTTTTTGTGCAGGATCACCCGGCGGCTCCGACGACCAGTCCCCGCCGCTCAGCCAGGCCGAATCAGCGCCCAAGCGCCGTCCAGCGAACGCGGGAACGTTCTCTTTCTCCCGCGCGCACAAAAAGGTGCGAATCCACGGTTGCCCAGGTGGAAGTTGGTCAGGATCCATTTTGCACCGCAAACCCCACCGGCCCGGCTCTCGCGCGCTTTCCAGCTGAGCAAGGTTCTTCGCACGGGACACGAGTCAGGAGCCAGCCTGGCCTTGCAGAGACGCTGCCAAGACACGTCCCACGAAATACAGCTCAGCCCCGGCTGCACCGGGGCTGATTTTCTTCAACCTGTCTGAGTAAGCGTCCCCCCCACGCTATTTCTTGGAGCGCAG
>JAADFT010000258.1 GCA_013152765.1 Calditrichota bacterium
GCTACAAAGCAAAGCGTCATGCGGTGCTCATTGTGGAATGAGGCTCGGAAACGACAATTCGGACTTGTTTGTCCGAATATAAAGAGCGTTTCGGTGTTTGTCAAGGAGAAAATGTTGCGAGCGTGAAGTAATTGGTCTGGAGGACCGCTGGGGAGGTCGTTCGTGTTGAATTCGCGGGAGGGTGGAGGGAACCGATTTTCACGCCGCTGTGTACCAGCCTGCTATTTTTAGGAAGTGCGCTGCAGGCACGGACGGGTTGGTGGCGGCTTTCCCGTGAGCTCCTGCAGGGAGCAGCTTTGGGCGACTCATGGTTCCTTCAGCGGCAAGACGCGACCTTCCTGTTTCCCCTTATCCCCAGTCCATCCCCAAATCCCCTTCACCCATCTCGCAAGGTCGTTCCGGCTCAGACGGGGTCTGCCCGTGCAGCGAAGCTGAGAAGCCGGGGAAACCGTTGGGTGAACGCCTCGCGCGTCGTCTTGGACAGGTCGGCTAACTGCTGCCCGCGATTCCCCTTGACATTCCGGACGCATTCCCGTACATTTTTGCACCAGAAGGGGTAGGAGGGGCGAGTTGATGAGCTACGTGCGAAAGATTCCGGACTGGCCGGAAGACGAGCGGCCCCGGGAACGTCTGTTGCGTGCAGGCGCAGAGGTGCTGTCCGACGCCGAGTTGCTCGCGATTATTTTGCGTGTGGGCGGTCGCGAGGGCTCGGCAATTGACCTGGCGCGCCACCTGCTGAGCGAGGCGGGTGGGTTCCGCGGACTCGAGCGGCTTTCCACAGCGGAGCTGACGGCTTTTCCCAACGTGGGGCCCGCCAAGGCGGCGCAGATCAAAGCGGCGCTGGAAATCGGCAAGCGTTTTCGCCTGGAACGCGGAGAAGACAGCCTGCGCGTGCACAACAGCGCCGACGTGTACCAGGTGCTCGGGCCGGTCATGCGCGACTTGCAGCGCGAGGAGTTTCGCGTTCTGTACCTCAGCCAGCGCAACGACGTCCTTGCCAACAAGGCCATTTTCGAGGGCAGTCTGACGGAGAGCGTAGCCAGCCCCCGAGAGGTGCTGCGCGAAGCCCTGCGCCTGGCCGCTGCCGCTTTGATTTTGATTCACAACCACCCGAGCGGCGATCCGACGCCCTCGCCGCAGGACCGCGCCGTGACCGAGCGGATGAAACGCGCCTGCGAAGCGATGGACATCTCGTTGCTGGACCACGTCATCATCGGACGGGACGACTACTTCAGCTTCGCAGATTACGGACTGCTCTGAAATTCTCTTTCAGTCAGAATGCTGGTGGACTTGCCCCTGACCAAGTCCGCTCCAGCGGGTAGACATTTCGCGTAGTCCAGGAATTTGATCCCGGGCGAAAGAACCACCTTCGGGCTTCGTTCAAGAAAGTCCAACGTAGTAGGCCGAGTGGAGCAAGCCCGCTGAACAAGTTAGCCTGCCTTGTGTGGGCTTTTTTGTTAATCCGAGGATCCCGGGGGAGTGGAAAGTCTTTGGAGAAGGACTGAAGGAAAACGAGGCGCACATGTCCACTGCACAGAACGGCGACATTGTGCTGGAGTTGCGGGGCATTTCGAAACGCTTTCCGGGCGTGCAGGCCCTGCAGGGCGTAAACCTGCAGGTGCGCCGCGGGGAAGTGCACGTGCTGCTGGGAGAAAACGGCGCGGGCAAGTCCACGCTCATGAAAATCGTGATGGGTGCACTCCCCCGCGACGAAGGTGAAATCCTGCTGAATGGCGTGCCCGTGGACATTGCCAGCCCGCACGAAGCCCTGCAGCACGGCATCAGCATGGTGTACCAGGAGTTCAACCTGGCGCCACACATGACGATTGCCGAGAACATTTTCCTGGGCCGCGAGTGGACCTACGCCAGTCCCCTTAACCTGGTCGACCGCAGGCGCATGAATCGCGAAGCAGCCGACCTGCTACGCCGGTTGCGACTCGAGATTTCGCCCGAGGAGCGCGTGGCCAGCCTCACGGTAGCGCAGGCGCAACTGGTGGAGATCGCGAAAGCCCTCTCCGCCGACGCGAACATCTTGATCCTCGACGAACCAACAGCCGCGCTTTCCGAAGCGGAGATCGACCGCCTTTTCGAGATCATCGAGCAGCTCAAGGCGGAGGACGTCTCGTTCATCTACATTTCCCACCGTTTGGAAGAAATCCCCAGGATTGGCGACCGCGTGACGGTACTGCGGGACGGGCAGGTTGTAGACACTGTGCCTGCGAAGACCCCTTCGGACGAGCTCATCCGGCTGATGGTGGGGCGCAAGCTCGACCAGCTCTACCCGAAGGTCAGGGCCGAGATTGGCGCCGTACGGCTCGAGGCAACTGGTCTCCGCCGCGAGGGTGTGTTGCACGACGCGTCGCTGGCGATTCGCGGCGGCGAGATCGTCGGACTGGCGGGGCTCGTTGGCGCGGGACGAACGGAGCTGGCCCGGGCGATTTTTGGAGCGGATCCCCTGGACGCCGGGGAAGTCAAGGTGGACGGTCGGCCCGTGGAGATCCACTCGCCGGAAGACGCCATCCGGGCGGGCATCGCTTACTTGAGCGAGGACCGCAAGCTGTTCAGTCTGGCGCTGACCATGACCGTGGTGGAAAACATCACCCTGGCGGCGCTGGAAAAATTCTGCGTCGGTCCTGTGATCAAGACGGAGGCCGAGCGCGAAGCGGCGCAGCGTTTCGTAGAGACTCTGCGAATTCGCACGCCGAGCCTGCACCAGCAGGTGCAGTACCTGAGCGGTGGCAATCAGCAAAAGGTGGTGCTGGCCAAATGGCTGGCCACGGACGCCAAGATCCTGCTGTTCGATGAGCCAACCCGTGGCGTGGATGTGGGCGCCAAGACGGAGATCTTCGAGCTCATCGGCAAACTCGCGCAACGAGGAGCAGCCATCCTGCTGATCAGCTCCTACCTGCCGGAACTACTGGGAGTGTGCGACCGCATTCTGGTCATGAATCAGGGCCGGATTGTGGCGGAGCTGCCACGGGAAGAGGCAACCCAGGAGAAAATTTTGACTTACGCGACTTTGGGCACGGAAAACGTTGAGGTGAACGGATGACTGACGAGGTCCGATCGGAACAGCGCGGCAAGCTTCCGCCGTGGCTGGCCGCTGGCGTGAGCCGCAAACTGGCTCCGTACACGAGTTTGCTGGTCATGGCCGTGGCGTTGAGCATTCTGTCCCCTCACTTCCTGACGGTGAACAACCTTTTCGCGATCGGCTTGCAGATGGCCGTGATTGCCATCATGGCCATCGGCCAGATGATGATCATCGTGTCGGCGGGAATCGATCTCTCGGTGGGCTCGGTGATGGCCCTGGCCGGCGTCATTTCGACGATGCTGATCGTGGCCGGTGTGCCGATCTGGCTCGGCGTTGTGGCGGGCACCGTGATCGGTGGATTCGCGGGGTTGCTCAACGGTTTGATGATCGCCTACGGTTTCATCCCGCCGTTCATCGCCACGCTGGGCATGATGGGCATTGCACGCGGAGCGGCTTTGTTGCTCACCGGAGGCGTGCCGATTTTCGGACTGCCGAAGGCCTTCAACTACCTTGGCGGAGGACGTCTCCTGGGGCTCGTGCCCATTCCGGTGGTGATCCTGGTGATTCTGGCGGTGATCGGGCATTTCGTCCTCACGCGCACGCGTTTCGGTCGTTACGTGTTTGCCATCGGCAGCAACGCCGAGGCTGCCCGGCTTTCGGGCATCAACGTCCGTCGAATGCTCACGCGAATTTACACGTACGCGGGTTTGCTCTACGGCTTCGCAGGCGTGCTGATGGCCTCCCGCCTGAGCACGGGGCAGCCCACGGCGGGTACGGGCTACGAACTCGATGTGATTGCAGCCTGTGTGATTGGCGGAGCAAGCTTGAGTGGAGGCGAAGGAACAGTGCTTGGCGCCATCATCGGGGCGCTGATCATGGGCGTGCTGCGGAATGGGTGCAACTTGCTGGACATTTCGGCGTTCTGGCAACAGATCGCCATTGGCGGCATCATCGTGGTGGCGGTGTTTGCAGATCAGTACCGGAAACACCGGGGCAAGAGTTAAGAAAGCACCTGGCGCGGGAGCCGGAGGGAACGAAAGACCCCCGGCCAGTTTCAGTTTGCCTACACGCCCGAGCCCAGCTCGTGCGCGCCAGGTTTTGCAGTGAGCCGTGGCCCGTGCCCGCTGCAGTGCGGGAACAGGGCGGAGTGAAGCAGCCGGTTGAGCAGGACTGCTCAAAATCACGTGTGAGGAAGGCGAGATGAAGGTGAAATCGCTGTTTCTGGCGGTGAGTGCGGTGGCACTTCTCACAGGAGCGAGCATGGCACAGGAGTACAATCCCGTAGCCAATCCGAAAGCAGTTGTGGTTCGGGGAGACGTGCGCTTCACGGTGCTGACACCACGCGTGATCCGGATGGAGTGGTCCAGGGACGGGACCTTTGAAGACCACGCCACGCTGGTCTTCGTGAACCGGCGGGTGCCTGTGCCACCCTACACAGTGAGCGAAAAAGACGGCTGGTTGCGGATCGAGACGTCGAACTTACACC
>JAADFT010000259.1:0-2224 GCA_013152765.1 Calditrichota bacterium
ACCGCGAGCCGGAATTTCCGCCGGGTGAGCCGCCGTGGATGCTTGGCGTGATTCACCTGCGCGGGGAGATTCTGCCAGCGGTGGACGCGCGAAGTCGGCTTGGCCTGCCGGGAAAGGAACCCGAGTCCACGGCGGTTTACATCGTTCTGGAGAAAGCCGGCAAGCGCGTCGCCGTGCTGGTCGACGCCATCCTGGACGTCGTCCAGGTCGGCCGGGATGTGGAGCTGGACAGACCTCCCGGTGTGGACCACGAGGGCTCGCCAATTGCAGGCTTCGTGCGGCTAAACAACCGCACAGTAGCTCTCTTGAGAGCTGAGGCTTTTGTGCCGACGGAGGAAACCGTGGCGTAGCCGCAGCAGATGCTGGCTACGAGGGCCTCTTCTGTCGGTTTGCACGGGTACGCGCGAGAGAGAAGCACGCGTTTCGAACGGAGGTGACAATTGTGAAGGCCGGAAAAAGCAACAGCGGAACGCTGGTCAGAGACCTTGCCCTCAGCGCCGTGGTGATCCTGGTGGGAGCCATCGCGCTCACCAGGATTCTCTACGACTGGAACCGTGGCAAGGTGCTGAAAGACGCGGAGGACTTTGTCGCAACGGTGGCGGCTCGCGAAGCCTCGATGCTGGAGCGGTGCGCCGAAGCCCATCTGGCGGCTCTTCAAGCTGTGGCTGCGACGCCGTTGCGGGCCGGCGAGGAACCCGGCGACTGGCTGGTTCGCGTGTGGACGGACGCCGGAGTGGCCAGGACCTACGCAGGACTGGCGCTCATGGACAGAGAGCTGCAAATCGTGACTTCAGTGCCCCCGGGTTCTGTGGGCCCCGGACTCGCCAACGCTGTGTTGTCGAAACTCGGAGACTCACCCGCCGTTGTGTTTGCCGGGCAGGACAGCGAGGGTGAACCGGTGGGTGTGGCCGCAGTGCGCCTGCGCAAGGATGGACGGGTACTTGTAGGGCGATTCGCGGAATCCAGCTGGCAGGTTTTCGCCGGCAACTCGAGGGGCCTGACGGGCGATCTGGTCGTCTCGAAAGAAGAGGCGCTGAACGGCTGGCTCAAAGATCGCGGCAGGGTCTACGCTACCGTCTGGTCGGAGCCGCTGGGAGTGGGCCTCGCTGTGGGCATGCCGGACGAGGTCGCGCTTCGCCAGGTGCGTCGGGCCAGAACGCTGACGTTGATCGTGTTCGGGTTCCTGGCCGGGCTGATGATTCTTTGCGGCTACTACTTCGCCAGACGACTGATCGTGCCGCTGAAAGACGGCGCCGAGGTTGCTTCCAGGCTGGCTGAAGGAGACCTGAGTGTCCACTTCAAGATTCAGGGACCACGTGAAGTGCGCGAAATGCTTGAGAGTCTGGAGCGCATCAAAGCGAAATTCGCGGACGTGCTCGGCAGAATGCGGTGGAGCGCAACGAACGTGGCGGACGCCAGTGTGAAGCTTTCCAGCGGCAGTCAGGAAATGAGTCAGAGTTCGCAGGAACTGGCGTCGATCGTGCAGCAAGGGCGGGCGACTTTTGAGGAAATGGAGACCGGGATCCGCATGACCGCTGACCACGCGGCGCGGAGCAAGGAGGAAATCGGCTCTGCCGCGAAAGTGGTGGAACAGGGCGCGGACATGGGCCAGCGGGCAGCCAACGTCATGAAGGCTTTTGTGGATCAGGCCCAGAAGATGACCGAGATCATTCAGGTCACGAGTGAGCTGTCCTTCCAGACCAACCTGCTTGCCCTGAACGCTGCTGTGGAAGCGGCACGAGCCGGGGAGCACGGCCGTGGCTTTGCCGTCGTGGCGAACGAAATCCGTGCTCTGGCCCAGCGCAGCGCCGAGTCCTCCAAAAGGGTCAAGGAGATGATCGAAACGACCCTGCAGGAGATCCGGCGGGGAATGCAGGAAACGCAGCAGCTCGGCGCGCTCATGTCCGAGGCGAAGAGCAGCATGGCCAAGATCGCTGAAGTGATGGACGAGATCAGCCTGGCTACCAAAGAACAGGCTGCGGCAGTGGACCAGGTTTCGAAGAGTCTTGGTCAGGTGGACGAAGTGGCGCAGCGCAACGCCGCTTTCGTGGAGGAACTGGCCTCCTCCAGCGAGCAGCTTGCCGCGGCCGCGCGTGATCTGGAGCAGATGGTCAGCTACTTCAAACTTGGCGGGACGGAGGTTTCGGGATTCGCCAGATCCTCGGCCGAGGCCTCGCCTGCTCACGAGCAGGTACAGGTGGTGGACAGCTACGTGGCACCCGTC
>JAADFT010000259.1:2259-2797 GCA_013152765.1 Calditrichota bacterium
CGAGGAATTCTGAGGCTGAGCGTTCCCGGCGTTTGGGCGGCGGCTGGTCACACGGGGCTCTTCGGCCAGTACAGGGAAGGTGCTGCGGCTTTGTCGAAAAGCTTCCCGGTCCTTGTGCCGTTCGCACCGGGGAAAGCAGGGGGCGGGCCTGGTTGGACGGCAGCACGCGCCGGCCAGGTCACATTTGGCCGCATTGTGAGGTGAGAACAGCGCGACAGCCAGTGAGACGGCGAGTTCATCCTCCAGGACGTGTGACTCAAACCGAGCGGGGAGAGGCTGGACTTCCCGGGTGTTTGGTGAGGCTGGGCGTCCCGTCGACCAGAACGAACTGAAGGGCAACTGACGAAATGATGTGGAGCCAGCTCAAAAGCAGGCAGGAGCCTCAGGGAGGAGGGACAAATGCGTCGTCCGAAGATGTGACCCAGAGGCGAATTTTCGACAGCCTGGCGGAGCTGGTTCGCAGAGAAACGGGAATCGCTCTCACGGCAGCGCGCAAAGCCCAGTTGCTGGGGAAGGTTCGCAGGCGGTGTGAAGCCCT
>JAADFT010000259.1:2861-7377 GCA_013152765.1 Calditrichota bacterium
AAGCTCGTGAGCCTGGCGACCACCAACGTCACCGAGTTTTTCCGCCACCGCGACCAGTTCGACGTTTTCGAGAAGGAAGTGCTGCCAGAGGTGGTGACCGACAGGCAGTCCCAGCGTTCGTTGCGCATCTGGAGCGCAGGGTGCGCCACGGGGGAGGAGGTCTACTCGATCGCCATGATTCTGGCCGACAGATTTGAGAACCAACGCGGCTGGGACTTGAAGGTGCTGGGCACAGATCTGAGTCGAGACGCGCTCGCGGTTGCCAGTCGGGGTGTGTACTCCACCAGTGCGCTCAAAAATGTGCCGCGACGTTACCTGGTGCGGTTTTTCCAGGCGGTGCCACAGGGCGATCAAATGCAGGTCGCGGATGCCGTTCGGCGCATCACACTTTTTCGCAGGCTGAACCTGATGGAGCCGCGCTACCCGCTGCGCCGCGACGTGGACGTGATTTTCTTTCGCAACGTGGCAATCTACTTCGAACCGGACATCCGGAGAGCGGTGATGTTCCGAATCTCGGAGCACCTGCGGCCGGGCGGATTTCTTGTCCTCGGTCCGGCGGAAAATCTGATGGACATGCGGCAGTGCTTCGAGCCGGTTAAGGCGAACGTCTTTCGCAAGAAGCGGGACAAAGCCGGGTAGCGAAACTGGGTTTCCTGACGTAAGAGCAGGGATTCCAGCTGTGCTCAGGGGGCGAGTGGCGGTGAGCGACGCGGTAGCGGAGGGTAAAGCAGGGGTACCTGATGCAGCGAAGGCACAACGAGCACTTCAAACGTGACGTGGTCGACATCGTGGCAGGGGAGTACTACGTCAGTCGGGATGCCGAGATCGTTACCACCCTACTGGGATCCTGCGTAGCCACCTGCCTTTTCGACCCGGAGGTGGGTGTTGGCGGCATGAACCATTTCATGCTGCCGGGGCAACTTCAACCGGGACCAATTTTCGCGTCGGAAGCCGGCCGCTACGGAATGTTCGCCATGGAACGGCTGATCAACGAGCTCTTGAAAATGGGGGCACGGCGGGAAAAGCTCGTCGCAAAGGTGTTCGGCGGGGCGAATTTGCTGGGAGGGCAGAACGACGCATCCCGGGTGCCGGAGCAAAACGTGCTGTTCACGCTGGAGTACCTGCAGCTCGAAAACATCCCGGTGTTGATCTCGGACGTGGGCGGCACTGTAGGGCGGCGAATCTACATGTTCACGGATTCCGGACGCGTGCTGTTGAAACGTTTGGGTGGTAAGCCAGTTCGGACGGTGGCGCGGAGGGAGGTCGCCTACCAGAAGAATCTGCGGGAACGCGAAGGGTCAGGGAGTAAGGTGGAATGGTTTCGGAATTAGGGAACAGTTTTGCGGCGTCGCGGCCGCGGCGGAAGATCCGGGTTCTCATCATCGACGATTCGGCCTTGGTGCGCGAGGTGCTTCGGCAGGTGCTGGAGTCGGACCCGGACATCGAGATCGTCGGCACAGTGCCTGACGCCGCTTTTGCCATGCGGCGGGTGGAGAGCCTGGATCCGGACGTCCTGACGCTGGACATCGAGATGCCGAGAATGGATGGCCTGAGCTTCCTGCGCGAGCTCATGCGTACCCACCCGATGCCGGTTGTGATGGTGTCGATGCACACGCGCAAGGGGGCCGCGGTGACGTGGAAGGCCCTGGAGCTCGGCGCTGTCGATTTCGTCGCCAAGCCCGCTGCAGGGGTACGGGAAGGTCTGAAAGAGCTCGGCGAAGAGCTGATTCGCAAGGTCAAGGTCGCGGTCAGCGCCCGGATGCGAAACCGGCCGAGCATCCGTCGGCCTTCGTGGCTTCAGAAGGACCACGAACCGGTGATTGCCGGAGCCGGTTCGCTGATCGCCATCGGCGCCTCGACCGGTGGCCCTGTGGCTCTGGGCCAGATTTTCCCCCAGCTTCCGGCAAACGTTCCGCCGATCGTGATTGTGCAGCACATGCCCAAGGGGTTTACCGCGCCTTTCGCCGAGCGGCTGAACAACATCAGCAACCTGACGGTGAGCGAAGCCCGGGACGGCGAACCCCTCGTACGCGGGCATGCCTACGTTGCTCCCGCCGATCACCACCTGGAGGTGGAGCGCAGCAGCAACGGGTTTGTGGCGCGTGTTGGGACTGGCCCGCGAGTCCGTTACCAGCGGCCCAGCGTGGACGTGCTGTTCGACTCCGTGGCGAAGACTGTGGGGGAAAAGGCGATCGGCGTTCTGCTGACGGGCATGGGGGACGACGGAGCGCGCGGGTTGCTGGCTTTGCGCCGGACGGGCGCGCACACCATCGCTCAGGATGAGGAGTCGTCCGTGGTTTACGGAATGCCCCGGGCCGCTGTGGCCCTTGGAGCGGCCGAGTTCGTCCTGCCTTTAGAACAGATTCCGGACAGAATCGTGAACCTCCTGCTCTCGCGCACCGCGACGACGGAGAAAGTGTCGTAGGAAAGCAGGAGCGGCTTCCGGCGAGAACAGTGGTCACCCACTGGCCTGTTTGCGAAGCGGCGTTTTTGCCAGGGGAAGTACTGCGTTGCCTGGGCCGGGAGACCTTCAGGAGAAGAGCTGGTTCGTTTGGGCTCTTTTTTCAGCTGGCTGCCCAAAGTTTCGCCGTCTCCGCCGGCAGGCGTCTCAGCTGAAATCCCCACTTGACAGGTTCGCGGAATTTTGCTACACTTCGGCGCGAGCAGACGCGGACTCCGGACAGCGTTCGGAACCTGGCAAAGCGGCGTTCAGCAGGTGACGGGACTTTGTGGTGGTCCCGTCGGGGGAACACACGGAAGCCTGCGTGTTTGGAAGGAGGTGATCCTCGTGCAGGCTCTTTCCTCAAGCATTCCGCTGGAGAAGTTGATCAGCAAGCAGGTCCGGCTGTGGTCCGTGCGGGAGAGAATCCGGCGCATGAGCCAGCAGCCGACCGAAGACCCCTGGGATGTTGCCTACGTAACCATTTCCAGAACCGCTGGGAGCAAAGGATCGCAGGTCGCGCTTGAGATTGCGCGGAAACTCGGGTGGCAGGTCTACGGCCGCGAGATTGTGGACTACATCGCCCGCACGGCCAAGGTCCGAAGCAGCGTGGTGGAGAGTTTCGACGAGAAGCGGCGCAGCGAAATCCAGTCCTGGATCCAGACCGCCATCGACCGACACGCGCTCGGGCACGACCGTTACCTGCACCACCTGCTTCAGGTGCTGCTGACGATCGCCGAGCACGGTCGCGCCGTGATCATCGGGCGCGGTGCCCACCTGGTGCTCCCGCCCGAACGCGGTGTGCGTGTGCTCATCACGGCGCCTCTGGAAACCCGCGTGAACAACCTGGTGGAGGAGCACGGCTTGTCGCGCTCCGAAGCCCGCAAGCAGGTGGAACAGCGCGACAGCGAGCGGGAGCGCTGGCTGCGTCACTTCTTCAAGGCTGAGGCCAACGACCCGACCTGCTTCGACCTCGTGCTGAACACGGGCACGTGGCGGGTGGAAGAAGCGGCCGAAATCGTGATTCGGGCCCTGGAGGTGCGGCTCGGTAAGCCTCGTCCCCAGGTCGCCGTGCCACAAACCGAGGAGGTGGACCTGACGCCAACGGTGCAGGACTGAGCGTCCAGGCCCGGCACGAGCTCAGGACGAGCTCGCCAGGTCCGCTTCCCGGTGCAGAGCCCTGCTCCTGACCCTCGCCTGGCAGCTTTGTCCTACTCAACCTGTGACTTTGCCGCGCGGGAGCGACGGTTGTTCCTGGGACGGGTGGGTCGAGTGTGCGCGCTCTCGAAGCGGGAAAGCCAGGTTGCACCTTCCCCGGTAAGGGTAGTGCCAGGTTTAGCTGTGGTGCGCGCGCGAAAAGTGTTCGTGCACGATTTTCCAGTCGTCGCTCTTGTGCACAAACACGTGTGTGCCGCGACCGTGCACGGTCTGCGTCTTCCCGCCCGAGGTCAGTTTGACTTCCCAGTAGAAGGTGACGATCGCCGTGTCGTCGTAGACGCGCACCGCGGGCTCGGAAATGCTGTACTCCACCTTTTCCGCGGCCTTCAGGTAGTACTCGAAGGTCTCGCGCATGGCTTCCAGACCCTCAATGCGCTCGTGCCTGGTCGAGGAGAAACCGACTACCTGCGGGTCGAAGTACGCCAGCACAGCGTCGAGGTCGCCACGGTTGAAAGCGTCGACCTGCCCCTGCTCCTTTTCCAGCAAGTGTTGCTCGACATCCGCCATGGCTAAGCCTCCTTCTGTTTGAACAACGCGACTTCCCACGTCCGTTCACGACTCCGCCAAATAACCGGGTGACTTCCCGCCGGTTTTGAAACCCCGCTGCGAATCCGCCAGAGAAGTTGCCTGTCCGCGCGCTGGAACCGTTTCGTGTTTTGCGCTGCGGCTGTCGGAGACCTGTGCTGCCTGCCGCTGGAGGTGCGCGGCTCGACTTCTCTTCGTCTTCTGGCAACTCGTCCCGACGGTGCGGCAGAACTTTTCTTCACGTCTGAAACACGTAGCCGGAGCGGCGCGTCCCCGCTGTTTGCCTGTCTACGGGTCCAGCGAGGGGAAGACTCGACGCATTGCCTCGAGCTA
>JAADFT010000260.1 GCA_013152765.1 Calditrichota bacterium
AACCCATCTTCATTGCGGACTTGAGACCCGAGCCCGAGCGCTTACATCTTGAACGGTCCCCCGAAAGTGTGTTCCTCTTCACAGCCGACGACCTGCGCGCAATCTGCCAGGATAACCTGGCGGCAAATCGGAAAAATGCCCTGAAGCTCGAGAATCTTCTGCGGGAACAGGCTGCCGCGGTCCTTGAATGGAGGCAGAAGCACACCCCCAGCCGCATTGAAGGGATCATCGGCCGGAGCGCAAGTCTGCAACGAATTCTGGACGTACTGCCCCGAATTGCCGCCACGGACATCACCGTGCTGCTCGAAGGGGAAAGCGGCACGGGGAAAGAAGTGATCGCGCGAGCCATTCACAGGCTGAGCAAAAGAGCCCACAGCCCGTTTGTGGTGGTCAACGCCGGAGCGATTCCGGAAACGCTGCTCGAAAGCGAACTCTTCGGCCATGTGCGCGGCGCCTTCACCGGTGCCCACGCAGAAAAGAAGGGACTGTTTGAAGAAGCCACCGGTGGCACACTTTTCCTCGACGAGATCGGCGAGATGTCACCCGCGTTGCAGGTGAAGCTCCTCAGGGCACTGCAGGAACGCGAAATCCGGCGGGTCGGTGGAAACCGCGTCCGGAAGATCGACGTGCGGCTCATCGCGGCCACCAACCGGGACCTGCAGCGCCTCGTCAGAGAAGGGCGTTTCCGGCAGGACCTCTACTACAGACTGAACGTGATGAGGCTCAGGATCCCGCCTCTGCGCGAAAGGCCGGAGGACATCCCGGTTCTGGCCGACCACTTCCTGCGGAAGGCCAACCAAAAGCTCGGCAAGCACGTTCGGGAAATCTCACCGCAAGCGATGGCCTTGCTCCTTCGCTACCGTTGGCCGGGAAACGTACGCGAGCTGGAAAACGCGATCGAACACGCCGTAGTGCTGGCAGTGGGGCACTCCATTCTTCCCGAGGACTTGCCGCAGGAGATTCGCACCTCCGCCACACCTGCTGAGACCACAGCGGCTCCGGAGCACTGGCCGACGCTGGAAGAAGTCGAGCGCCAGCACATCGTCCAGACGCTCGAGGCATTCGGGTGGAACCTCGCACTGGTGACAAAGAAACTGGGAATTTCGCGGGCCACGCTCTGGCGCAAAATGAAGGCCTACGGTCTCCAGCCTCCAGTGTCAAATAGCCGGGGTAACGGCGGGCCGGGCCAGTGAGGCTTTGATGCTGCGAGCGCCCCTCCGGGCGTTCGGTCCCAAGTCCTTCCGTGAGCTTTCGCATTTCACTCGCCCCAACCGATCGCAGGGTCCTCCCCATTCGGGCGACCTGAGTTTTTTGACTCCCAGAGCCAGCATGCTTGAACGACGCCATCCTTCCCGCCCCGAACGCAACCCAGCACAGAACGAACGGTTCCCTTCGACGCACAACCACTCTCGCCCGCGAGATCTGTGACCGTGCAACTCTGCTTTTCACTCTGCAAAGCTCCACTTTTCAAATTGAAAAGCGCTTTCCCCGTAGCAATTCACCCCACAGCTCCAACAGTTTGACAATCATTTAGTTACCACTTTTCGCTCAACGCCAGATTGTTGGCACGCCATTTGGCAACAGATGGCGGGTAACGCGTGGAGACCCGAATGTTCCCGATCTTCGTGGATCTGAAAAATAGGCCATGCCTGGTGGTGGGCGGAGGTTCCGTGGCCCTGCGGAAGATCCGTTCGCTGCTACGCGAAGGCGCCAAGGTCACCGTGGTCAGTCCGGACGTCCTGCCCGAAATCCAGGAGTTCGCCTCTCGCGGTGAGATCCAGTGGTACCAGCGTCTCTTCCTGCCCGATGACGTTGAGGGAATGGCGCTGGTGTTTTGCGCCACCAACCACCGCAGCGTGAACCGCAGCGTAGCGGTTGCAGCCAGGCAACGGCAGGTTCTGGTCAACGTGGCCGACGACCCCGACAACTGCGACTTTTACCTGGGAAGCGTGGCGAGACGGGGCCGCGTCACGCTGGCTGTGTCAACGTCCGGCCTGTCACCCGCCCTCGCGCGGCATCTGAGGCGAGCGCTCGAGTCCGCATTTCCACCGCACGTAGACACCGTGGCCGAGGCTCTGGGCAAACTGAGGCCGGAAGTCCGGCGACGCTTTGCCGATCCCGGGGCCCGGGCTGCTTTCTGGCGTCAGGCTGTGGACCGGCTGATGTCGCAGGTCAACGGGGACCTCACCCTGCCCCAGGCCGAGCAAATCCTCCGCGAAATGCTGAACGCGGCAACGGTTCCGGAGGAAAAGCCATGACCCTGGTGGTTGTCGGCGTCAACTACCGGACGGCAGGGTTTGATGGGCTCGCTCGCCTCTCACTTTCCAAAGACAAGATTGATTCGGCGTACGAAAGCCTGCTGTCGAGGCAGGAAATCAAGGAAACGACCATTCTCTCCACCTGCAACCGCACCGAAGTCTACGCCGTGGTTTCCCCCCGGGAAGCGGGACTGGAAACCCTGTTCGACTTTTTCGCCTCGTTGAGCGGACTGAACCGGGCGGAGCTGGAGGCGAAGCTCTTTCACGCCAGCAGCAACCGTGCCGCCCGACACCTGTTCCGGGTCACGTGCGGCCTCGACTCGTACATGCTCGGCGAAACCCAGATCGCCGGGCAGGTCAAGGACGCCTACCGCGAGGCCGTGGCCCATCGAGCGACGGGCCCCATTCTCAATCGACTTTTCCACAAAGCCTTTCGCGTCAACAAGCGGGTGCGGAATGAAACGCAGCTCCAGCACCGGGCCACCTCCCTGGCCGAAGCGTGCGTGGAGCTGGCGCGGAAAATCTTCCACCCCTTCGCGGAGCGGAAGGCCCTCGTACTTGGAGCGGGCGAGACGGCACGACTGGCCGCCGAAGCTCTGCAGAGCGGCAGAATCGGTGGCCTCGCCATCGCCAACCGGACACTCAGTCGAGCGGAGGCCCTGGCCGGAGAGTTCGCTGCGGAGGCTCTGCGCCTGAAAGAAGCCCCGGCTCGCCTCGCCGAGTTCGACATCGTGGTTGGAGCCACCGCCTCCACCGAGCCCGTGCTCACGCGCGAGCACGTGGAACGCGCCCTGCACGTGCGCAACGGTCAACCGCTGGTGCTGCTCGACCTCGCGGTACCCCCGGACTTCGATCCCGAAATGCAGCAGCTCGAGGGTGTGTACCACTACTCGCTCGCTGATTTGAAATCCATCGTCGAGGAAAACCGCAAACAACGCGAGGTTCACGTGGCTCAGGCTGAGAGGATCATCGACGAAGAAGTGGAAGACTACTTTGGCTGGCTCAAGAGCGCCCAGATCGGTCCGACAATCCGCGATCTGCGCGAGCGAATCGAGCAGATCCGCAGGAGCGAGCTGGAGCGCTACCAGCACCGGTTGCACGAGTCCGACCGCGAACTCGTGGAGCTGATCACCACGAGAATCATCAACAAGGTGCTCCACCTGCCGACGGTGCGACTGCGCGAAATCGCCAAGAGCGACGACGGCTGGTACAAAGTGGAAGCGATCCGCGATCTGTTCGGGCTGACGGAAAATGCTTGAGACAGCGAGCGAGATCGGACCCACGGGGTCCATCGAGTTTGTCTTCGGCCGCCGTGCGTCGCAGCGGAGCGAGCGGAGCAACGGTCGTGAGCTCATCAACGCCGGTTTGCGGCAGACGGCGAGAAAACAGCGCACGTTAGCGACTCTGGGTGCACCCAAATCTTGCTTTGAGACTGCGATGGCTTTCACCCGAACCGAACAATTCTCCGACGGGCTTAGCCGGAAATGAGCAAAACACCATTCCGAATCGGCACGCGCGGAAGCGCGCTGGCGCTGTGGCAGGCCAACTGGGTAAAAGCTCGACTCCAGCAGCACTGGCCTGAGCGAACGTTCGAATTGGTCATCGTGAAGACGCACGGCGATCTGGACCGTCGCACGCCGCTCAGCAGATCCAAACAGACGGGCATTTTCGTAAAAGCGCTCGAGGAAGCGCTCCTCGCCGGCGAAATCGACGCGGCCGTCCACTCGATGAAGGACGTGCCTTCCGAAATACCGGCGGGGCTGGAAATCGTCTCGATCTGCGAGCGCGAAGATCCTCGCGACGCCCTGATCACGAAGGGCGACCTCCGGTTCGGCGACCTACCCCGCGGCACTACCCTCGCCACGGGCAGCCCCCGACGTCGCGCCCAGCTCGCGCACGCTCGACCTGATCTCACCTTCGCGGAGATCAGGGGCAATCTCGACACCCGTTTGCGCAAGCTGCAAAAGTCTCAGTGGGCTGGGCTCGTGGTTGCAGTGGCTGGCCTCCGTCGCCTCGGTCGGGAGGAGGTCATCGCCGAAGCGTTGCCCCTGGAGTTGTGCCTTCCCGCGGTGGGCCAGGGTGCAATCGGCATTGAGATCCGCAAAGACGACGCAGAAGCGCGGGAGATCTGCGCGGTGGAGGACCACCACGACTCTCACGTGGCGGTAGTTGCCGAGCGGGCCTTCTTGCGCGCAGTGGGAGGCGGTTGTCAGGTACCGATCGCGGCACACGCAACTGTGAACGGCGGGGAACTC
>JAADFT010000261.1 GCA_013152765.1 Calditrichota bacterium
TCGGATGCGCGGTCCAGTTCACCAGCACAGCGAGAGGTAAGCCGTCGACCCGATCGACTCTTAGAACCGTTAGTTCCGGATCCGTAACCCCGTCCCCGCGTCGATTTCGGTTCATGCCCTCCACCACCGTGCTGCCAACGCCTACGGCAACGGGAGTGAGCTCTGCGCTCGCCTGCCGGATCGCCTCGACGATGCGTCCCACAACCCAATCCTTCAGTCGAGGGTCGTAGATGCCGATTTGCGGGAGGTTCAGAATATTGCGGCTGTTAATGGCCGACATGTTCAAACTGGCGTGCGAGTGGCTCGGCAGGAGCAACACCGACTCCGCCGACCAGGCAGGATCGGCCAGTTTTTCGAGGACTTCCGGCTTGATGTTCGGCGGTAGACCAACAATGTCCAGCGTGACCAGGGCAAGATGCGTGTTCGCCTTCTTCAAAACCAGTGCTTTGACCCACACCCAGTCGTGGACACCTTCCGCTGGTTTGCTCATCCGTGCACCGTAGCCGCCTAAAGCGAATTTCCACTCGAGAGGTGGCGTAAGGTTGACTTTCGCAACCCCGGCCACGAGCGGCTCTTCCGCAAAGCTCACGGCGGACGCCAGAATCAGCACAGCACAAACCAGAGCAATCACCCGCATGGTTGCCTCCACTTCGGTGAGAAAACAGCGCCAACAGTCCAGACAATCCGTTTCAAGTTACGCACGGTAATGTCCATTTTCAAGTAGGGATTCCTTCTGCACGGATCAAAGTTGGTTGAAGCTCCTCAACAGCAAATCCAGTCCCAGACCGGCAAACTCCTGATCTCAGGCAAAAATCGTGAATTTCGGGCCAGGTTTGGCTTGCTTTTGACCCGGTACTTTGGCAAATTCCCGGCCGCGCTCGGGACGATTCAACCGCGAGGAAACCATGGCCAAACGCTGGTCTGAACAAGATCCTGTGTTCCGGTGGAACTTCGTCATGGGCTTCATCCACGGTGTGTTCTTCCGCGCCGGGATGGCCTTCAGCGAACCCAACACCGTGCTGCCGCTCTTTTTCAGCGGTTACACCTCGTCGCGCCTGGTCATCGGTTTGTTCGCCGCCATTTTCCAGCTTGCCGGACTCTTGCCGCAACTATTTGCGGCGCACAAAATCGAAAAGCTCTGCAAGCGCAAACCCGTCCTGGTGGTCAGCATCATCGTGAGGATGGTCTGCTGGGGGATCGTCGGCGTAATCACCTACGCGTTTGGGCGCCAGCATCCGGCGGGAATCCTGGTGCTCTTCATTTTCCTGCTTGCTCTGTTCAATGTGGCAGGCGCCTTTGCGGTTATTCCGTTTTACGACGTCATCGGCCGGACCATTACCCCCGACTGGCGCGGGCGCTTCTGGGCTTACAGGCAGTTCGTGGGCGGGCTGTTGGCCATTGGCGCGGCGGCCGTAGTCCACCGGATCCTCGGCAATCCAGACATTCCTTTTCCCAAGAACTACGGCATCTTGTTCTTCCTTTCCTTCTTGTCGCTGGGATTTGCCTACCTCGGCCTCGGTTCAGTGAAGGAACCCGAACGCACAGAATGCCCGGAACCGGCGCCTTTCACCCACTTCCTGCGGCAGGCGGGCCAAACACTTCGCCGTCAGACCGCCTTTGCTCGGGCAATCGCCGTGGAACTGCTCGCGGGCAGCCTGTTTCTGTCACTGCCTTTCTACGTGGTTTACGCCAAAGAAAGCCTTGGTTCGAGCGCGTCGGTGGCCGGTACATTTGTGGGAATCCAAACCGGAGCAGCCATCCTGTCCAACCTGTTCTGGGGCCGGTTCAATGACCGCAAAGGCAGCAGGCGTGTCATTCAGGTGGCGCTTTTTGCGGACCTGCTCATCCCCCTCGTCGCCCTGCTGGCTCACCACGAGTGGACGTTCTACTTCGTCTTCGCCCTGATCGGCTTCTACACCGTCGGAGCGAACATTGGTTTCTCGAACTTCATGCTCGATGTCGCTCCAGATGCCGAGCGCCCGCGCTACGTGAGTCTGCGAGGGAGCCTCACCGCACCGGTCGCACTTTACCCGGTTCTGGGGGGACTGCTCATGGATCTGTTCGGTTTTCGCCTCGTGCTGGCTGTCGTTGCCGTGCTGACGCTTCTTGGTTTTGGCCTTGCGCTCGGCCTGCGTCAGCCAACCGGTCAAACTTCGTAGCGCCGAGCACCTCCTTACCCGCGCTAAAAGCCGCTGACCAGGCCAATCCCGATTGGCGCCAGCTTGTGCTGCCTCAAGAAATAGGCAACCCACACCTCAGGACCCAGCAATCGGTTGCTCACACCGAAGTAGTAGCCTGCCGTGCCGCGGATCAGGGGTAACGTTCGCCAGCCAGCGCCAGGGTCCAGGGCGAACATCTGATCGTAGCCGAGCGAGAGCGCTCCGGTGCCGTCGGCCGAAGACGCGACCAACCGCACAGCTCCGGCGTGCAAACCGAAATTCCACGTGTCCGCAAGCCCGACGTACACGCCAGCATCCGCCCAATTTTGCCCCTGAATCTGCTGGCGCACCCCCACACCGAGCAGCACGTGTCCACTGAGAGTGAGGCGAAATTCCAGGACACGATCACCACCGGCCACTGCGGAGCCAACCCAGACGAACACCGCCAAAAGAACCGCGGCTGCTCTTCGCATATTGCCCTCCTAACATTTGCTCCGACTCCCCAACCGCTCTCGACGCTGCTCCACTCCGGCAGGCTCGAGCTGAACCAGCGATTTCATCGGCCAGGTACGTTCACCCCCGCGAACACTCCTGCGACGAAGCCGATCAGGAAGAAAGTCCGTCGGTCGAAGACCCTGGCCAAGGTTCTCAAAAGCGACGGTTTTTCCGGCTCCAAAAGCGTCTCCAGTTCGTGCAGAAGGCTGTCCTGCTTCTGGATCACGAAGTCTTTGCGAGCGACGATCCGCTTGTAGAGCTCGATTTCCTCCTGGTGTCGTTCGGCAATTTCCTTGAGCGTCTGCAGCTCGTCAGCAGTGGCAAGCGCAGCGCGCAGTGTGAGTGCGAGCTGGCGCTCCTTGGCGGGTGTACGGCAAACCAGTGTGTCCTGTTGCACAACGTAGCCGCGCAGCGCAAGAAACTTGCCCGGTTCGATGTCGATGCGCTTCGCTGTCTGGGCGAAGTCAGGGAGCGTCGTCAGGAACACCAAGGCGCTCGCGAAGCAGATTCTCAAGACGTGTCGTCTCATGGGCAACCTCCTCGGGCGTCATTTCGCGGATGCGTCTCATTTCCTCCCGGCTGGCAGCCGCCTGAAGCAAGAATTCGCGCTTGAGCCCATCGATTTGCCGATCAAGCTCGGCCAGGCGAGCTCTGTCCTTCTCTTCAGCCCTGCTCAGTCTGGCCCGCTCTTCCTCCAGCTCGCGTTTCCGGCGCCGGTACCTGTCGTAAGCGACCTCGCGTCGCGCCTCGAGGAAAACGGCTACACCCGCAAGGGCAAGAAAAAGTCCCCCAAGCACAGCCAGGACGATCTTCCACCATTTCACAGGCAACCCTCCCGTCCCCTTCCTGTTCAGAGTCAACTCACACCGGCAGTCTTGAGCCGTCGCAGGTCGCGGCGTCTGAGAATGATCGTGATGATCGAGTGCACTGGTTCGGTGCCCAGCCCGACCAAGAAACCCGTCACCACGTAGTCCAGGATTGTTCCGGCGTGACTCGTGAGCCACCCGGTTAGCAACTCGCCGACGCGGCCCTGAGCGACACCTTGCAGCTGCGCGAAAATCCCCAGTTCGGCTCGCCAGCAAATGGCGATTCCGAGGAGGACGCCAATCCCTTGAAGCACGAGCTGTTTGCGAATTCTGGCCAGGTCAGGGTGAACGTCCCCACGCGGATGCCTCCGAAACCGGCGGTGCAACCAGCGGCTCACGGGCTGCCAGAGCAGGCTGAGCACTTCCAGCAGCCGCTCGATCACCGTGGCAACCACCAGGATGCGGAAAAGCACCAGGAAATCGCTCTCCAGAATGCTCCACGCCCCAGCGGCCCCGGCGACTTGGGCACTTAGTGTGCCTGGCAAGACGAGAAAAGTGGTTGTCGACAAACTGAAAGTCGCTAACATGGTTGTTTCGTCTCCCGAGGTTTAGACGTAGACGCCCTGCACTTCCTTCAGGTCCTCAATTTCGGCGAGCACACCTGGCGTGCTTTGCCACTGGTCGACGTACGACTGCACGCGCGTCAGGAACTCGGCTTGCGGAAAATTGCTACCCGGGCAGGCTGTCCTCCGGACTTTCCGGTGCGGCACCACCTGCTCCGCCGGAATGCTGTAGAGCAGTCGCCACAGAGCCACAACCCGAGCCGCCGTGTCGAGCTGAGCTTCGGTCGGAGCTTTGTTGCCGAACCGTCCGTCCGCGTTGTTGCCGGGCACGTCGGGATCGGTCTCGAAGTTGCCGACCAGGCAGATTCCCAGCGACTTCGCGTTCACACCTCTGGCATGCCACCCAATGCTGTCCCACCTGCAGTAGTTGTGGTACACGCCGTCAGCTGTCACCACACAGTGGTAGCTGGGATCCAGCTCCCGCTCTTTTTCGAGCTCCACGATGCGCTGGAATGTGGTGTCGCTGTGCGTGGCCGAGTGGTGAAACACAACCATCGAGGGGTTCTCGCTGCGCAGGCCGTGCCCGGGTCGGTCCGGGTAGAGGCCGCCCCGGTAAGCGATGCCGGTGGACTCCTCCTCCGGCACCGTTGTCTCGGGTTGGCCTTCCTCTTTCTGCTGAGCCTCCAGCCGCAGCTTGACGCGCTGCTTGTTTTCGTTCAGAAAGCTGATGAGCTGGTGTACCGGCTCGGTGCCGCCGCCGACCAGGATGCCGGTGAAAAACACGTCCAGCCAGTAAGGGATGCCCCCAATTCCCAGCATCCGGAACACCACAACGCCCATCAGGCTGGAAAGAGCCATGCCGAGGACGACACCGGCCGACTGCAAGACGAGCCGTTTTCGGCCTGGAGGGGCTTTACCCCTGCCCGTCTGGATCGCGACGTAGTCCCAGATCTGCGAAGCGATCTCGAGGAAACGCTCCACGATCGTTGACACAACAAGGAGACGAGTTAACACCAACAGCGCACCGGCCATTCAAAGACCTCCGGACTCAATTCGCAAACCTGTAAAACCAACGCCCAGCAAGTTGAAGTTCCTCGCACTACAGGTCCCGCAACACAAGAGTCGTGTAAAGCAACGACGCTGAGACCAATAGCTCA
>JAADFT010000262.1 GCA_013152765.1 Calditrichota bacterium
AGCAGACCAACATCGGGCTGTCCCGCTGCACGGGCGACTGGGTTTTCTACATCCAGGGCGACGAAGTGATGCACGAGCGTTACCAGGAACCCGTGCGACGTGCCATGCAACGGTATTTCGACGATCCTCGCGTCGAGGGACTCTGGTTTCGCTACAAGCACTTCTACGGCACGTACTGGGCTTACCAGGACAACTTCCGGCGGTGGTACCCCCGGGAGGTACGAGTGGTGCGGCGCGACCCGGACATTGTGTCCTGGGGCGACGCGATGGACTTTCGCCACCGGGACGGACGGCGTTTGCGGGCGAAACCCGCTCGTGCGGAAATCTACCACTACGGCTGGGTTAAGCACCCGCGTAAGATGCTGGAAAAGAAGCGACTTCTGGATCAGCTCTGGCACTCGGATGAAGAAATTGAACAGCGTTACGGCGGTGTGGCCGAGTGGGCTTACCCGGATCGCTACTTTCTGGTGCCGTTTCGCGAAACACACCCGGCTGTGATGGCGGGGCGCGTGGCAGAGCAGGACTGGACGCTGTCCCTGCCGCGCACGCCGTTGCGGTTCTGGCCCGTGCGCAAACTCGCCGTGTGGACCGAGCCCGTGTGGAAGCGCGTGGCGAGATTGTTCCGGAGAAGGCAGAAGCCCGAGCGGGCAACCCGTGAGCTCGCCGGAAACAACTGAAGGCGTGAGTGTCTGAGCCTGGCAGCGAAGAACGCAGCGAGGGCCGTGTGGAGACGAGCAAAGAGACACGACTGGACACGATTCTTGGCTGGTTGCTGGTGGCGGTTGCCTTTGCGTTGCCGTTCTACATCGCCATCGAGCAGAATCTGTTTGCTCTTGCGACGCTGGTGTGGCTCGTGGGCCTGGTGCGCTCACGCGGGTTCAGACGGCTGGGAACGCCCCTCGATCTCGGGTTTGCGCTCTACCTTGCGGCGGAGCTCATCTCGCTGCCTTTCTCGACGAATCTGCCGCAGTCCGTCGTGTACCTGAAGCGCTTTCTGCTGATCATCATGGTTTACCTGGTGGGCTCTGGAATTCCAGACGAGCGCTGGCTGCGCCGTGTGCTCTGGGGATTCCTGGCGGGCATGTCTCTGTACTCGCTGTGGGGAATCGTGTGGTTTCTGCAACACCCGGACATGCGCTTGCGCCACATCCAGAACAGCATGACGACCGGCGGTCTGACCATGATTGGCGCGACCCTGGCGCTGGCTCTCGCCTTGCGGACGCGCGAAAGGCGCTTGCGCTGGGGCGCAGCAATTGCTACCTTCTTGACAGGACTGGCGCTTTTCCTCACCAACACGCGCGGATCCTGGCTCGGTTTCTTCTTTGCCCTGCTGGTGATTCTCTGGTACACCAACCGTCGGCTGCTGTGGGTAGTGCCGGTGGTGCTGGTGCTTGGGTACGTGGCGGTTCCGCCAGCGCAGAAAGCGCGTGTGCGTGGTTTTTTCAGCCCGAAGTGGGAAAGCAACGCCAACCGGCTAATGTGGTGGCGAACGGGCATTGAGATTTTCAAACACTACCCGGTGTTCGGCATTGGCGACGTTGGCACGGAGAAGATGTACCGCCGCTACCAGCGAAGTCCCGACGAAGAGCCGGTTGGACACATGCACAACATCTTTCTGCACATTGCCGTTACGCTTGGCGTGGTGGGTCTGGCGGCGTTTACGGCCATGCTCGTGATCATGGGCCGTTTCCTCTGGCGCACATTCAAGCGACTTCGCGACGACGGTGTGCAGGCGGCCACGGCGCTCGGTGCGGTGGCGGTCTTTGTGGCTTTTCTGGTAAACGGTCTCTTCGAGTGGAATTTCGGCGACGCCGAGGTTGTCACGGCCTTCTGGTTCGTGATCGGCCTGGCTGTGGCGGTGTGGCGCCAGAGCGCCCAAACACTTGCTGAGGAGCCCGGGACGGATTGAAATCCCCGAAAACACACCCCGCTGCGGTAGCTGAGGACACGCGCGAGAAAGCGCGGGCGGCTTCACGGGCTGAGCGCGACTGGTCGTCGGTCTTTTACCGTGTGGCGCTCAGCATCAGCCGCGAGCTCGATCTGGAGCGTCTTCTCTGGCTCATCATGGACGAAGTGCGCCAGGCGCTCGAGGCGGACCGCTGCACTGTGTTTCTCTGGGACGAAGACACCGACGAACTCTGGGCATTGGCTGCGCACGGAGCGGAGGAAATCCGTTTTCCTGCGTCGTTGGGCATTGCCGGGCATGTTCTTCGCACTGGCGAGGTGCTCAACATCCCCGACGCTTACAACGACCCGCGTTTCAACCCGGCCATCGACCGCGAGACGGGCTACCGCACTCGCTCGATTCTGACAGCCCCGTTGCGGAACCACGTGGGCGAGACGATCGGCGTGTTCCAGGTCCTGAACAAGGAAAGCGGCCCATTCACGCGCGAAGACGAACTGTTGCTCGACGCGATTTCGGGAATTGCCGCGACGCAGATCGAGAACGCCAGGCTTTACGCCGAGCTGAAAGACAGCTTCGAAAGCTTCGTCGAGACACTGGCGAGCATCATCGACGCGCGGGACCCGGAGACGGCCGGACACTCCAAGCGCCTGGCTCTGTACTGCGAGGAACTGGCCCGCTTGCTCGACCTCTCGGCGCAGGACACGGAGAAGCTGCGAATCGCGGCGCTGTTGCACGACTACGGCAAGATTGCTGTGCGCGAGGCCATCCTGTACAAGGCGGATGCGCTGACGGAGGACGAACAGGAGTCCATGCGCAACCACCCGGTCTTCACGCGTCGGATCCTGGAGGAAATTCACTTCCCCAAGACGTTGCGCGACGTGCCTCAGATTGCTGCTGCCCACCACGAGCGCCTGGACGGCTCCGGGTACCCCGACGGGCTGACTGGTGAGGAAATCCCGCCGCTGGCGCGTCTGCTTGCCGTGGTGGACGTGTTCGACGCCATGACGTCGAGACGCTCGTACCGCGGGCGAATGGACCTGCGCGACGTGATGGAAGAACTGCGGCGGGGTCAGGGGCGACTCTACGACGCGACGTACGTGGAGGCGCTGGAGCAGTTGTCGGTGGCGCGCTTTCTGGAAATTCTGAACGACGGCGAGCTCAGCTTCATGAGCAGCGCCGATCGCGAGGTTCTCTCCGGGCTCGATTTGCGTACACTCGTGAATCTGCTGAACACGAACGTCCCCACACCGGAAGTGAGACTTTTTGAGCGGTACTACTTGCCTGACGAAACACAGGGGTGCGAGAATGGCCAAACGTGAGGTGGTGAGCACAGGGGAGGCGCCGGCCGCCATTGGGCCGTACAGCCAGGGTGTGGTCGTCTCGGGTGAGCTGGTGTTTACTGCGGGGCAGATTGCCATCGATCCAGCCACGGGCGAAATGGTAGGCTCGACGGTTGAAGAACAAACCCGTCGCGTGCTGCTGAATCTGAAGGCCGTGTTGGAAGCAGCAGGCTCAGCGCTTGAGCGAGTGGTGAAAACGACCGTCTACCTGCGTAGCATGGACGATTTTCAGGCCATGAACGCCGTGTACAGCGAATTCTTCGGCGTTGCACCGCCGGCGAGATCCGCCGTAGAAGTGGCCAGGCTGCCAAAAGATGCGCTCGTGGAAATCGAAGCCGTTGCGCTGGTGGACTGAAAGAGGGGTTGGGCTTTCCCTGGTGTTGGCGTTTCTGCTCGCATCCAGCGGTAGAGCTCTGGCCCAGGCGGACACAAGCGCTGTGCAGGACACCACGCGCCTGCCGAATCCGCGCGGCGCCATGATCCGTTCCATCCTTTTGCCGGGCTGGGGTCAGTGGTACAACGGCAAGCGACTCAAGGCGGGTTTTGTTTTCGCCGTGGAGACCGGCCTGATTGCCAACGCCGTTTACCAGAACTACCTCGCTTCGAAGGCTGCGGATGAGGCGGAGCGTTTCGTGTACATCGACAGGCGCAACCAGTCTCTGTGGTGGCTGGCTGGCGCGATTCTGCTCAGCAGTCTCGACGCCTACGTGGATGCCCAACTTGCGGGGTTCGACGTTGGCCCCGATTTGAGCTGGACACCTGCACGCGGCCTTGTGGTGGGAGCGCGGCTGAGTTTGAGGCGACGGGTGCCTTCAGATTGAGGGGAGGGCGATTCTGCCACGTCAGAGTGCCGGTGATCTTTTCGTGGCTTGAGCCCGCCTTAGCGGGCGACTTCTGAAAGCGGAGAATCACGTTGCGCTTTCTGCCTTGTTCGGGCAAATCTCAGGTAGCAAGGTAAAGGAGGGCCAGAACGAAGTCGGAAAATCCGGAGACGGCATGGAGGGAAAATCAACTGACAGGGTCGAACGCGGTACCTGGGGTTCACGAATTGGCTTCCTGATGGCGGCTGCCGGTTCGGCCATCGGTCTGGGCAACATCTGGCGTTTCCCGTACGTGACCGGGCAGAACGGCGGGGCCGCATTCGTTCTCATTTACGTCGCCTTTGTAGCCCTGATCGGGGTGCCAGTGATGATTGCCGAGTTCACCATCGGGCGTAGCACTCAGAAGAACCCGATCGGCGCTTTCGAGGCGTGGCGTTAGCGCCAGGAACCTGGTGGCGCTGGGTTGGCGTACTCGGCGTGGTTACGGGAATTGGCATCCTGTCGTTCTACTCGGTGGTCGCCGGCTGGACGGTCGGTTACTTCTTCAAAACGCTGACGGGCGCGTTCAGTCACGCCATCACCGGCGAAGAATCGGCCAGGATCTTCAGCGAGTTCATCGGCAGTCCGGGCATCAGCATCGTGCTGTTGTTCGCGTTCATCGCGTTGACCATGTACGTGGTTGCCGGTGGCATCGCCGACGGCATCGAACGCTGGTCCAAGGTGCTCATGCCCGTGCTGTTCGGCATTCTGATCGTGCTGGCGGTCTACGCGCTCACACTGGAAGGCGCCAGCAAGGGGCTGGAGTTCTACCTCAAGCCGGACCTGAGCAAAGTGCGAGCGGGCACATTCGCTAAAGCGTTGGGGCAGGCCCTGTTCTCGCTCAGTCTGGGCATGGGCACGATGATCACGTACGGGAGCTACCTCTCCCGAAAGGAAAACCTGGCCGTCTCGGCGGGCTACGTGGCCCTTTTCGATACCGTGATCGCCCTGTTGGCCGGACTCGTGATTTTCCCGACTCTTTTCGCCATGGGGTTGAACCCGGCTGGCGGCGCCGGGCTGGTTTTCGTCGTGCTGCCGACCATCTTCGGCAAGATGCCTCTGGGTACCATCTTCGGCAGTCTGTTTTTCCTGCTTCTGTCTCTTGCTGCGCTCACGTCCACCATCTCGCTCCTCGAAGTGCCGGTGGCTTACCTGGTGGACGAGAAGCGCTGGCCGCGGCGCCGGGCGGTGTTGACGATGGGCACTGTGGCGTTTGTTCTCGGCATTCCATCGGCGCTCTCGCAGGGAGCGGTGAACGTGCTTTCGGCTTTGCCAAAGATTGGCATGGGTTTCCTGGACCTGATGAACGCTTTGTTCGGCAACTACTCGCTCAGCATCGGCTCTTTTTTGATTGCCATTTTCGTCGGCTACCGCTGGGGTGTGAAAAACGCGGTCGGGGAGATCGAGCACGACGGAACACCTTTCCCGCTGGCGCCTCAGTGGGCATTTCTGGTGAAATTCATTTGCCCGGTGGCGGTGGCGGTGATTTTGGGCTACATCGTGGTTACGGGGCAGTACTTCTGACCGGGTAAAGGAGCGGATTCTCGTACTGCAGGAGAGGAGCTGTGACACGACAGGAAGCTTACGACCTGGCGAAGTCGCGATTTACGAACCAGAACCTGTTCAAACACGTGCTGGCGGTCGAAGCCGTGATGCGGGCTCTGGCGCGGCACTTCGGCGAGGACGAAGAACGCTGGGGACTGGCCGGGCTGCTGCACGACCTGGACTACGAGGAGACGAAGAACGACCCCGAACGCCACACGCTGGTGACCGCTGAATTGCTGAAGGACTACGAC
Organism: Calditrichota bacterium; assembly: GCA_013152765.1. Classification (GTDB taxonomy): domain Bacteria; phylum Zhuqueibacterota; class Zhuqueibacteria; order Oleimicrobiales; family Geothermoviventaceae; genus Geothermovivens. The sequence goes on from JAADFT010000262.1 coordinate 5,903, forward strand.
GTGGACGACGAGATCGTTCACGCCATCAAGGCGCACAACAACCGGGTGCCACGTGAGTCGCTGATGGACAAGGCGATCTACGCGGCAGACCCGGTGACGGGGCTGATCGTGGCGGCGGCGCTGATGCACCCGAGCAAGAAGCTGGCGGGAATCGACGTTCCGTTCATCCTCCGGCGTTTCAAGGAGAAACGTTTTGCCGCTGGCGCCAATCGCGACCAGATCCGTTCGTGCGAGGAATTCGGCCTGACGCTGGAGGAGTTCCTCGACATCGCGCTGAAGGCCATGCAGGGAATCAGCGACGAGCTGGGGCTTTAGCCGTGCGTTTGCCCGAGGCGGCGGTTGCGCTGGTCGTCGCAGTGGCGGCGCTGGCGGTCGCGGGTGGGCCCGCGCTGGCCTGGGACGGTAACCCAGAAGCCCGGACGCAGCGGGAAACGGACGAGCTCCGCGTCGTTGTGTCAGCTCCGTTTTCGGCATCTGCGCTGACAGCGAGGGCGGGCAAGGCGTCTGTTCTCGACGGTCCAGGAAAACACCTGCTCCCGCAA
>JAADFT010000263.1 GCA_013152765.1 Calditrichota bacterium
GTGGGGATAAACTGGGGATTGGGGGGATGGAAGGAAACGCGGGCTTTTCGTGGCGAAAAGGCGAAAGCGAGCTTTCTCAGTATCCCCGTATCCCCGGTATCCCCTTATCCCCTCGGAAAGTTCGCAAGAGCGTTCCCATCCGAATGAACGTTGCCCGTAACGGAACTTTGCCTTGAGGCCCTGCACCCCTGCGGTTTTTCAACCGCAGGCTGCTCGGGCGGCACGGACGCGCAGGAGCGCGTCCCTCCGACGTGATGTTGGCTTTTACAGTCCCTGTGCGGGCAGCGTTGACCTGGTCTGGCTTTGCACAATGGGTCAAAGGAGGGGACGTGAGGATGGACTGGGAACAGGGGGACGGAAGAAAACCTGAGCTGGGCGTTGGTCAAAAACGAGAGGGCGTTTTCAGCATCCCCGTATCCCCCGGCATCCCCCTATCCCCTCAGAAAGTTCGTAGAAGCATGCCCATCCGGATGGAGGTTGCCCGTAACGCAACTTTACTTTCGAGCCCTGCGCCCCTGCGGTTTTCGCATCCCGAGGGCCTACAGCGGACGCCATTTCACGTACCCGAGATTTCGCTGTCTCAAGCCGGAACATTTCGAAACGGTCGCAATTTACAAAGAAGGACAACAGAAGTGCTCGAATTGTGAAGCGGGCTTTGCAGTCGAAGCGAGAAACGTTGGAGGTGTCCGGCTAACAAGGTCACCGATCGCTGCGCAGGCGTGCGCGGCGTGAGGCGGGGAGGCTCAGATGCGTGTGCTTCTGATCAACCCGCCAGCACGGAACACCTACGGACAGCTCGGACTCAACCTGCTTCCTCTCGGACTGGCTTACCTGGCGGCGTCTCTGAAAGCGGCCGGCCATCAGGTCGACGCGCTGGATTTGCAGGTCGAGGATCTCCGTACGCAGGAGATCCCCTTCGGCAAGTACGACCTTGTGGGGATTTCCACCGACACGCCCCGGTTCAACCGCGCTGTGGAACTGGGTCGCGCAGCTCGCGCTCGGGGAGCACTGGTCGTCTTCGGCGGCTACCACCCGACCTTCCTCGATTCGGAGCCTTTCGAACGGGGAGCCGCTGATTTCGTCATCCGGGGCGAGGGCGAAGAAGCCCTGGTGCAACTTGTTGACGCTCTGGAAAGGGACGCCACGCTTGAGCGGGTGCGCGGACTCACCTACCAGAGAGGTAATTCCCTGCAGCGCAACCCTCCGGTCTACCTGATCGAGAACCTGGATTCGCTTCCCTTCCCGGATCGCTCGGCTTTTCCCGAAAACCGCTACCTGTCCACATTCGATGGCCGGCCGGTTGCTTCGCTGGTGACCTCGCGCGGCTGTCCCTACGACTGCTACTTCTGCGCCGCCACGCGTTTCGCGGGTCTCCGCTGGCGCACGCGCTCGCTGGATTCCGTCCTGGCCGAACTCGAAACCCTGCAACAACGCGGCTACAGGTCTTTCCTCTTTGTGGACGACATCTTCACTCTCAGCTACCGCCGAACGGTGGACTTCTGCCAGGAAGTCCTGGCGCGCCACTGGGACATCCGCTGGTGGTGCTTCTCCCGTGTGGATTCCCTGGTGAAGCATCCGGACATGGTGCGCCTGATGGCTCTGGCGGGGGCACGTACGGTGTTCTTGGGGCTGGAAAGCGGAAATCAGGCTACGCTGGACCATTTCGAGAAGAGGATCACCGTGGAGCAGCAGCGCCAGGCTGTGCGGCTGCTCAAGAAACACGGCATTCGTGTGTACGGCAGCTTCATCCTCGGGGAATTGCACGAAACGAAGAAGATGATCCGGCAGACGATCAGCTTTGCGCGCAAGCTGCGACCGGAAACGTGTCAGTTCTCGGTGCTGACCCCGTACCCGGGGTCGCGCCTGTTTCAGCACCTCGAATCGCTCCGAAAACTGACCACGCGCAACTGGGATCTCTACGACGGTTTGCACCTGGTGTTCAAGCATCCGTACCTGTCAGCGAGCGAACTGCAAAGGTTGTTGCGAGAAGCGTACTTTCGGTTCTACCTCGGCGCATCGCAGGTGCCGAGGGCGATCGGCGAGTTGCTCAAGAGCCCGGCGCAATTCAGGCAGTGGCTTGAGCGAGTGAGGGGTGGGCTGGATGTGTTCCGCAATCTGGGCTACGCCTGAGGCCGGCAAGGGAATTGAAGAGGTGACCAAAAGGAGGGTGGAATCATGCAAGTGTTGCGTCTGGAACCGATCTGGCACGCGGTGTCGACGGAGCTTCTGGATCGAGCGTTGCGCTCTTCGACGGTTCGCCACCTGGCCCTGAAACAGGGCGAGAAGCAGCTTTACCACAACTTCTTTGTGGAAAACAGGGACGACCGACCACAACGTGTGCAGGAGTTGCGCTACCTGGCCTTGCGGAACCTGCTTTACTCGATTGACCGTGCGCTGGCTGACGGCCGAATTTCGCCGCAGGTGCGGCGCGCGGTGATCAAGAATTTCATCGGCCAGGTGGTGATGGGCGAGTCGGAACGGCAACGGCCATTCAAAGAAAAGCATGGCTACGGGCCGCCTTCCTTTGTCCTGATCAGCCCGACCAAGACCTGCAACCTGCGCTGCATCGGCTGCTACGCGGCCAGTTCCGCGAAGAACAACGAGACCATTTCGTACAGCGTTTTGCAGCGGATCATGCGCGACAAACGGGAAGAGTGGGGTTCGCACTTCACGGTGATTTCCGGCGGCGAGCCCTTGATGTACAGGAGCGAGGGCAAGACGCTGTTCGACTGGCTCGGCGACAACCTGGACAACTACTTCCTGATGTACACGAACGGGACGCTGATCACGCGGGAGGTGGCGAAACGGTTTGCCGAGCTCGGCAACGTGACGCCCGCCATTTCGGTGGAGGGTTGGGAAGAACAAACCGACGCGCGCCGCGGCAAGGGAGTTTTCAAAAAGATCCTGCAGGCCATGGAGAACCTGCGCGAGGAGGGTGTACCGTTCGGCATCTCGGTGACGGCGACGCGCATGAACGCCGAGATCGTGCTCTCCGAGGAGTTCATGGACTTCTTCTTCAACAAGCAGGGTGCCATCTACGGCTGGATTTTCCAGTACATGCCGATCGGGCGCAGCTACACCCTGGACCTGATGGTCACGCCCGAGCAGCGGCGCTGGATGCTGGAGCAAGAGCTCAAGATGATTTACGACATGAAGTTGTTCCTGATCGATTTCTGGAACGGTGGGCCCATGTCGGTCGGGTGCATTTCGGCTGGCCGGTCGGGCGGCTACTTCTACATCGACTGGAACGGCAACATCTCGCCGTGTGTGTTCTTCCCCTACTACGTGGACAACATCTACGAGATCTACAAACGCGGCGGAACCCTCAGCGACGCGCTGGAGTCGCCGTTCTTCAAGGCAATCCGCAAGTGGCAGGACGCGTACGGCTACCGGCGGCCAGCTCCGGAGGTGAAGAACTACTTCCTTCCCTGCCCGATCCGGGACCACTACAAGTTTGCGTACAGGGCCATTGAGCGCCTGGAAGCCAAGCCGCTGGACGACGACGCCAAACGAGCCATGGGCGACACGGAGTACCGCCGGCGCCTGCTCGACTACGACAAACGGCTCCGGGAACTGCTGGACCCGGTGTGGGAGAGAGAAGTGATGGCCGCGGAGAAGGCGAAGGGCGCAGCTCGAGCAGCGTAAGGCAGGCTAAGCGGACGAAGCAGAGGTGTGGTAAAGAGAAAGCCGCCCCGGTTTTGGAGCGGCTTTCTTCATCTCACTCGTACCAGAATTCGAAGACGTCGTCTGGCCCGAATGGCGCTTGAGGATCCTCGATCAGGGTCAGGCGAATGCCGTCGAAATCGAAGTGCATGGAGTCCTGGTAGGCGACTTCGTAGAAAAGCCAGAGGCCGCGATTCAGGTCACCGATGGAGACTTTCAACTGGTTGTTGTCCTGGGTGAAGTAGAGCTGGTAGTGGTGCTTCACCATTTTGGCCAGGTCAATTTTCTCGAGCACCAGCTTGCCTCGGGAACGACCGGCCAGGTGGACGATGTGCGGTTCCCAAAAGTAGCTTTCCTCGACCAGAAGCCGCCCGTTCTTGGTCTTGGCCTTGATGGCTGACCACGAGTACACGGCCCCGTAGGCGTGCAGCGTACCCTCCGCCTTGTTCATGTCGGTGAAATGGCCTTCGAGCCAGATTTCACGCTCCCGCAGGTAGACCTTGAAATGGGCGTCGGTCACTTCGTTGCCGAGGGGGAACAGGATCGGCTCTTCACCGCCGTCGATGCTCACCTTTTGCACGCGGTCGTAGGCGATTCGGAAAAAGAGCCGGTTGTCCGTTTCGAAATGGCCGTACCACTCGCCGTCGTAGCGTTCCTGCGGGTCGGTGGGGCTTGTGCACGAAACGAAAAGGACCGACCACAGTGCAGCCAAAATGCCGAGCAACCAAATGGGACGGTTTGTTTTCAAAGCATCCTCCGTGTGTCGCGGTGACCGGCGCTTCGATGTTACCCTCCTTACCCCCTCCTCGTCCGGGTTGGCCCGGGGATCAAATC
>JAADFT010000264.1 GCA_013152765.1 Calditrichota bacterium
GGCGCGTTCGTTCCCACGTAAAGGTCACCGTCTTCGGAGAAAGTGATCGAAAGAACCTCAGACCCGGCACCCATGTTGCTACTCCAGTCGAAGTAGAGCTCGCGGTTACCGAGCTGACCGCTGGAGGAGAGCTTGTTGCGCCAAACTGCCTGGCCTCCGGTGCTGTTGTCTTTCCCTCCGACGTACACGTAACCGTTGAACACCCGTACCGACCGGATGTAGATGTTGCTGTAGTCCGCAACCGTTTCCACGGACTTGTCGGGTTTGACTCTGTAAAGAGCACCGCCGCTGCCGCCGCAGTAAATGTTGCCGAGCGAGTCGAAGTCCAGGTCGAAAACGCCGCCCGGCAGGGTTGCGAACAGCTCATCAGTGCCTTGCGGTGAAACGCGGAACAGGTAGCTCAAAATGTTCACGTAGTACAGGTAGCCGTCGGGACCCATTTTCATGTTTGATGCTTTGTCCATGAGCGTTGTGCCGTACCTCTCCTGGGTGCCGTCCGGCGCAACCTTGATGATTTTCTTGCCAGCAAGCGAAACGTAGAGGTTCTCGTCTTTGTCGCAAGCGATGCCGTAGGCGTCGTCGTAGTCGGTGAAATCGCCGTACTCCACCACAGCGCTCTCCAGCTTGTACGGGAAGTATTCGCCGAAGAGCAGCGCCCCGACCACGCGCACTTTGATCCGAATGGAATCGGCGGGCAGGTTTGGCGCCAGCACCACGAGTTCCGTTTCGGAAGCGGAGAGAACCGTTGCCTCTGTGCCGTTGAAGTAAACGTGGTTTTCTTCCTTCACCGGGGAGAAATTCTTCCCGATGAGCTTGACGTGACCGATGCCCGCAAAACTGCCGTCAGGTGGTTCCACGGCTGTGATCACCGGATCGGGCCGGCCTTTGTACTCCGGCTGCCAGATGCTGGGCGGAACTTTGTTCTCGCACCCTGCCACCAGGCCTGCCAGAATGCCAAGGGTTAACAGCAAAAAGACGTGTTTCTTTCGCATTGCCAATCTCCTCTCGATTGCCAACGTTGGCCTGTGCTGGAGCTACCCCTCAGAGCGACACGTGTGCGGTGAACCGGTGCACACGCGTGAATGCGCCAAACGGAACGTAAGCGTAGTCGAAACGTAACCGGGAAACGTGCAATCCGAAGCCGAGCGTCACTCCGTACTCATCCTGGCCCGTGACGTAACCAGCCCGCAGCGAAAGAGTGTTCAGTGCGGTGTACTCGGTACCAATTCTCAGAAACTCGGGGTACGACCGTGGGTGCACGGCGTCGATAACCATGAGCAAGGAATGTCCCTCCGGCACCGAACCAAGGAAATCCAGCATGTTCATGGAAATGCCCATGCGAAACGTGAGTGGGAGCTGGAAGCCTTCCTTCTCGAACTTGATCTCCTGCGAAAAATTCCGCACCGACATGCCAAAAGCCAGACTCTTGAATCCCGTTCGGTAAACGGTTCCGAAGTCAAAAGCCAGTGCCGACGCGACGTTCTTGTGCACCCCTTCGTTGGGGATCACACTCTTGCCGAGGGACTGTGCCACTTCCTTGATCTGGCCGCCAACCGCGAAACGGTCCGTGAGGTACTGGGCGTACGCGATGCCCACCGCAATGGCGCTTGGCCGCATCACTTCCGTGTCCACAAATCCCTGCGGATTACCCCACACCATGGTGCCCTGGATCTCTCCGTAGTCGACGGTTTGAAAACTCAGGCCAAAGACGCCGTACCGGGCGCCCCAGGGCGCTACGGCGATGCCGAGCGAGTAGTGCTTGATGTCGGCGATCCAGTTCGTGTGGCTCACGACCAGCTCAGCCGTCGAAGCCAGCCGGGCCATGCCCGCCGGGTTGTAGAAAATGGACGTAACGCTGCCTTCGACGGTGGTGAACGCATCGGCCATGGCTGATGCACGGGCATCCGGGCCCACGCTGAGAAACTGAAAGCCGGTCTGGGCTAATTTCTTCTGGGCGTGGCCGTTTAGCGGGAAGGTCGCGATCCCGACGACCAGCGCGACGAGAACAACTCGCTTCAACATGTCTTTTCCTCCGATCTCAACGATCTCAAGAATTCTGCACCTTCTTGTGAGTGGACTGTTCTCAATGGCCCTTCAGGACCGTCATGTGCACGGGCTTGCCCAGGGTGCGGTCGTTCATGCCGAAGAGCAGCAGGTAAGTCCCTGGCTTCACTGAGAAAGTAAGTCGGGCAAGGATGTCGGGGCATTCGGCCGCCACCTCGAAAGGAATCGAGGTTTTTTCGGCCTGCAGCACCTTCCCCTGGAGGTCGATCAGAACCACATCCACGACGTCGCTGAGAAACACCGTGACTTCTTCGCTTTCGACGGTGAGGCAGAGGTAGCTGGTGTCGGCTTTGGCAGGGGGAACTACCACGTGATTCTTCTCACCCTCTGCGATCACGATTCCACGAGCGCGCAGACTGTCCGCAAGCTCCGCGGCGTGTTCGAGTACGTTGTCCGGTGTCCAGTCAGGGTTGAGCTCGTCCACCGCCGGAGGGCGCAAGGTGTCCGCCTGCTCACTCTGCAGAATGCTGCATGCCTTCTGATCGTAGTCCGACATTTTGTAGGTCTCTTTCTGGAACTTCTCGCAACCCAGTAGGGCGAGAATCGCGAGGAAGGCGAAAGAGGTCCAGAGAAAGCGGGTTCGTAAATTCATGAAAGCTCCTCCCACGTCGTGGTCAGCAGTCCGCAAGCTAACGAATGATGATGAACTTCCGGATGGCCCGCTGGCCATCGGGGGTTTCGAAAACTGCGATGTACACGCCGCTCACAACGACCTGTCGCGACGAAGTAACCGAATTCCACGCCTCGTCGCCGGAGCCGTCCGTGTGCTCGATGGTCTTGATCAGGTCGCCCCGCTCGGTGTAGATCTTGATTGTGCACACCGGCGGGATATTCAGAAACATGATCCTGTCCGCGCCGCTCACCCCGTACTGCAGCTCGCGAGCTCGAATGTTGTACGGATTGGGCACAATCCGAATGTCCGCCAGGGACCTGCCGGCCGGACGCCGCAGGTAGGCCGGATCGTTGGTCATCGTGTAGAACATGCTGCTTTCGAGCGGAACACCCGGATGAATGTCGTTCGTGCTGCCGTCGTCGAAGGACGTGACGTAGTAGTAGTAATCGATTCCGCGACGGGCTGATGTGTCGTGGAACTCATTCACGATTTCGGGATGATCCGTGCCCGGGCCGCATTCGAAGATCATCGTGTACGTGGTGTCGGGCACGTGGATGGCCCGGTAGACTCGGTAGCCCCGGAAATTCGGCCACGATTCTGCGTTGTTGGACCACTTGATGATGATTCGGTCTCCGCCGGACTGCACCTCCACGCGATCCGGAGGTGGCGGCGGCTGCGGTACGCGCAGGTCGTTCTTGTACGTGTCGATGGCCCGGTAAAACGTCTGGAAAATCGAGTCCTGGCCGGTGTACACCCAGTAGTCTTTGTAGTAGTCCGGATCGTTGGTGGTGCTCCCGTCGGGCAGCACAAAAGGACCCTTGCCACTCAGCCATTTCGCCCCGATCGTGTAGCAGGAATCGCGGCACAGGCCGTTCACAGCCTCGGCCACCACGATGTGGATGCTGTCGCCAGGCTCCAGTGTGTAGGGCCCGAAGCCCTGGCCCTGCGTGTAACCGCCCGGGTTACCGGGGTCGCCAGAACGGACGTAGGTGTCGGCGTACGCGTGGCAGTCGATGGGTGTGGGGCAGCCGACGTCGTCGGCATGCCGCACAGCGGGGTGTCCTCCAGCCATCACCTCGTACTCCTTCAGCATTTTCTCCGCGTTGAACTGGTCGTTGCCCGAGGTGATGGGCAGGTCGGACTGCAGGTACTGCGTCGTTGTCGGTTGGAACGGATCGTCCGAGGGGTCATCCGGGGATTTGTCCGCGTGCAACGTCACCACGCCGACGTACTGGGCCGCACCCAGGTGGCCGTCGCCACCGAAGTACGGGCCGCCGATGTTGTCGAAACCGGCCTTTGAGTGGAGACCGTGCCAGGAAAAGAGGACGCGAGGGGGCGCGTCTTCTGGCCACACTAAAGGATTCACGCTGATGGGCGCCTCGTTGCGGGCGTCGTTGATCGTGTTGTGACCCCACGATGTGGACTGCGGCAGCCAGTAGTAGCCGTAGGGCCCGCCCTCGCGCGAGGGCGCGTAGCGATACTGGAAGAAGAAGTACACTCCCGTCAGCGTCTGTTCGTACTTGCGCCCCTCCTTGTCGATGATCCCGGTGTTCTTGAACACGTAGTCGTAGATGAAGTAATTGTTGTGGTTCTGCTGGCTGAAGGCGTAAATCTTCCGCCGCATCGTGATGCCGATCGAGGTGTTCACGACGTTGTAGATCATGCGGTCGGGGCCGGTAGCCGGATCGCCAGTGACCAGCGTGGGGTCGATTTCGTCTACCTCGTCCATGTAGTCGAGACGACCGGCTGGCACGCCATCCACGATGACGAGCGGGTGATCGAAACGGCCGATCATTTTGAACTCGACTGGCATGAATTC
>JAADFT010000265.1 GCA_013152765.1 Calditrichota bacterium
GTGGCGACATCAGGTTGTCGCTTCCCGAGGACCTCCCTGCGACGATTCGCGCGGTGATCGAAACGCGGAGCAGCTCGATCGACGACTACGAGCTTCGCTCCGACTTCCCGCTGGAAATCACCAAACGCAGACACGCGGGACGGCGCGGGCGCGGCGAAATCCGTGGCGTTGGTGACATCAACGGCGGTGGCGACGTGATTGAACTGCGGACTGTCGAGGGCAACATCACCATTCGTTCGCTGCCGTAAAGCGAGCGTCGAGGCAAAGCGGTTGCCAGTGCGGGCGCGCCTCGGAAGGCAAGTCCGCCAGTAGAATCACGGGTGCCCTTCGAAACCGGTGGCCGCACCCGGCTTTTGCTGCTGAGCACCAGGCGTGCTCTCGGCTTCAAACCGTGGCGGCTCCCCGGTGCTTGTCTCACCGGGAATTGCTTCCAGAGGTCAGCCTCTCGGCTCCTCCCCTTGCCAGCCATTTCCCTTCGGTCTGGTGGCTTTTCCAGGCTCGACTTCTCTCAGGATTCATCCGCAGTTGCCGAAAAAACAAGTGGCGGAGTTTCTGCTTTCCGTGCGTTGCCGCTGAGGCGCACAAAAGTAGCTGCCCGTGCGACCGGTGGGCTGCTACCGCGGGAACGCCGAAAAGCGGTTGTCCTGGGTCACATGGTGTGGTCGGTGGCATGACCGCCCCCAAATAGTGCTTGTAATTTTGCTACACCGGTTGTATCTTTTTGCGACAGTTTCAGCAGTAAACCGGTGAAACGAAAGGAAGGGGATTTCTGTGGCAGGAGCACAGCCCATGTACACCATTCTTGTCGTCGACGACGACAAGAACATTTGCAAGATGATCGAAATCAATCTCCGCAAGGAGAAGTCGTACGAAGTTCTCACGGCCTCCAGTGGGGAATCCTGTCTTAGAGTCCTTCGCGAAAATCACGTTGATCTGGTTCTCCTGGACATTCAGATGCCGGGCATCGACGGCATCGAGACCCTGAAGCGCATTCGGGAAGAAGATCCCCACATTCAGGTGGTCATGATGTCCGCTCACGGCACCATCGAGCGGGCGGTGCAGTCGATGAAACTGGGCGCTTACGATTTCCTGACCAAGCCTTTCAGCTCCGAGCGCCTGATGGTGACGGTGAAGAACGCGCTCATGGCCGGAAGTTTGAAGAAGGAAGTCGAGGAGCTGCGTACAGAATTGCGCAGCCGCTACAGATTCGAGAACATCATCGGCCAGAGCGGGGCCATGCAGGAGGTGCTGCGGGCCATTGAGCGCGTCGTCGACAGCAACGTCACGGTGCTCATCACGGGCGAGAGCGGCACGGGCAAGGAGCTGGTGGCTCGCGCCATTCACTACAACAGTCGCCGCCGGAACAAACCCTTTGTGGCGGTGAACTGCTCGGCGCTGCCGGAGTCACTGCTCGAAAGCGAGCTCTTCGGCCACGAAAAGGGCGCGTTCACCGGCGCAACCCAGCGCCGCATCGGTAAATTCGAGCAGGCCAACGGTGGCACCATTTTCCTCGACGAAATCGGCCTGATGACCCCTGCCACCCAGGCCAAGATCCTGCGCGTGCTGCAGGAGCGCGAGTTCGAGCGCGTCGGTGGCAACGAGCTGGTGCGCGTGAATGTGCGCATCATTTCGGCCACCAACCGCGACCTGGAAGAGGCCATGAAGAAGGGCGAGTTCCGGGAGGACCTGTACTACCGCATCTCGGTCTTCCCGATCAAGCTTCCGCCGCTGCGGGAGCGGAAAGAAGACATCCCGCTCCTGGCGGGCCACTTCCTGAAGAAATACTCCGAGCAGGAAGGCAAGAAGGTCGACAGCATCAACCCTGAAGCTCTCGAGCTGATGATGGCCTACAACTGGCCCGGCAACGTGCGCGAGCTGGAGAACGCCATCGAGAGGGCTGTGGTGCTGGCGACGACGAACGAGATCACACCGCGCGAGCTGCCGCAGGCTGTCAAGGCGATCGGCGAGAAGAAAATCTACGAGTCTGACCAGACGCTCAACAGCTGGATCGAAAAGCTGGAAGAGCAGGCTTTGCGGCAGGCGCTTCTTGAGTGCGAGGGCAACATCTCCGAAACGGCTCGAAAGCTTGGAATCGGTCGAGCCACCATCTACCGCAAGGCCAAGAAGTACGGCCTGCCAATCGGCAAGAATTGACGCGGGGCTGAACGCTTGCCCGACTCCCGGCCCAAATCTCCACAGGGGCTGGCTTCGACCCGCTGACCACCATTGCAGGAATCGAGCTCACGCGGAGCAGGTAGCCAGCAGCCGCCTGCTCCACTCCGAATTGAGCAGGATGTTGAGCGCTGTGACCGTGGTCTGAACGGTTGAACAGTTGCAGGCTGTCAAAAGACGGAGAGTCAGCAACTGGCCAGCAAGGTTTCGACGTGCGGTTCTCTTTTTCGGAGCAGCGCTGAGACATTGTCTCTCGCAGCCACATCCTGTTGAACATTTGGCGTCAACATCACTTACGAAGCTGCCTTGAAAAGCCTGCACTTACGCGGGGGCGCTTTCTCTGACGGGAGTCCGCGCTGGCACGATCCTTGAACGGCAGTTGCCGTCACTCGGCCAGTGAGTTTCCTCCGACGATGGTAGGCGAGTGGATCTTGGGCGGAAGGGCATGGATCTTTACGGTACTCTGAAACGCGTTTTGCAGGGTAACTACAGCCAGCAGGATCTGGTGCAGATCGTCGATCTGTTCCAGAAAACGGCGCTGAGTTACCTTCGCTACCTGCAGGTTTCCGGAAAACGGATCGGTGGAGAACGCGAAAACCTGGCCAGCGAGCTGGAAGATCTGGCCCTGGATTGCATTGCCCCCCTGTTCAAACGCGACAAACACGGGCGCTTCGTCCTCTTGATCGCCTACTTCGGAGCCAATCTCGAGAACTACAAGCCAGGCGACAACGTCCACCTGCTTTCGGACACCCGACGCTTAGTCGTCAAGAAAACAAAGCAGGAACTGGCGCGGATCTTTCGTGAACGTGACCCGGAGGGAGCGCGTTTGCTGCGCAACATCCGGGTAGCCGTTCGGTACTCAGACGACCTGCACATTTTCCGGGAGGCAGGCCGGGACTGGCTCTGTTTTCGGGCCTACGCTGTGGCCGATTTGCAAGCCGAAATGGCGGCTGTCTCCGAGAATGGCCATTCGGCGCCACAGCCGGACACTCGAGCCCCGGGTCTGAGGCGCCACCAGCCGGTCATTCCTGAAGAGCAGCTCAGCCAGTTGTTCCTCTCCGTCCACAAGAGTACCGACCCTGTCTCCACCTCCCTGCGCAAAATTCTCAACCTTCTTGACCCGCTGGAACAGTACCAGAACTGCGTGCCAGTCGATCTCGTGGCACGGACGATCCGGCAGGCGCACGATGAGTCGATGCGCTCACACACCGAACGAATCAGCCAGCAGGACACACCCTTCGAGCACCTGCAGACGCTGGAAATCGAACAGGCCATGAGCGCCGTGGACGAGTCCATCTGGGAGAAGCTGAAGCAGTACGTGTGGCGTCGCAAGCTGCCTCTCAACGTGGCCGAGGCCTACCGATTCGCCCTGCGGGATGTCCTCCGCGACATCCTGGACCATCCCGACCGCGTCAGTTACTACAAACAACTTCAGCACTACCTCCCCAACCTGGGCTACCGGGAGTACCGCCAGGAACATCGTTCGGTGTTCGAGTACCTGGCCAAGCTCGGTAAGCGCGAACTCTCCGACCGACTTAAAAAACTCGTCTAAAGGTTTACGAAGTAGCGGGCTTTTGCAGGTAGAAAAAACCGCGTGGCGAAAAGCCTTGCGGTTGGGAATTGTAGCCAGGAAGAAACCTGCATGTCCGGAAGGAGTTCTACGCGCGTCGGGATGGAGTGCCCGGCAACGACTGACATCGAAGATTTTCTCTTTGGCCAGGTTCACGACACTACCCAGCGTGCCTGGCTCAGGGCGCACATTGCGCGGTGCTCCCTGTGTCAGCGGCGCGCGATTCAGCTTGTCCTCTACTACGACATCCTGGCCGAAGAGCTGGAGAAACCCGTTCGCAGCTCGGCCCTCTGGGAGGCGGCGCGCATTGCCGAGCGCACGTTCGTGTCCCGCCGTTTCATGTTCGAGCCGAAAGCTCGCAGCCGTTCGAACGGTCGGAACCTGTTCGTGAAAATTGGCACCCAGGATCCTACCCAGGCGCTGAAGAACGGCATTTTCGAAAGTTGCGACACCCACACGCCGCTTGTTCTGGACCTGGTCATGATTGACAGCGGCGAGATTCTCCTCTCCTGCTGCGGCAAAGCCGTGGAAGGTCGCTCGCCGCTCCGCCTGGAAATCCCCGGCGAGCAGTTCTCTCTCGATCTCGACAAGCGAGGTGTAACGCTTGCCCACCCAGACTTCGTACCCGCCCTCGAAAGGTCCGCTGAACTGATCGTGTGGACCATCGCCCCGAAGTAGACACTCTGTCCTGATCCCGCCGCTCATCCGGGTTTCTCGATCTTTCGCACACACAGCCCCCGCGACTCGAA
>JAADFT010000266.1 GCA_013152765.1 Calditrichota bacterium
TCCGCAGCCCGCAGGTACGCTCCCGAGGGTGTTTGCACAACCGGATTGTCGTTTTCCGCGCGCAGGATCTGGGCCAAACGCTGGCCAAAAATCTCCGAAAAGTGCTCCGCTCCCGCCGCATTCATGTGAATGTAGTCCATGAAAAGCGACCGGTCAGCAAACTCGGGATGCTCAGAAGTCAAGATCTTCACGAAGGGTACGCCCAGCTGCATGCAGAGCCGGTCGTACACGGCGAGAAGGCGCCTGACGCGTTCGCTCAGGGGCTCCACTGTGGGAGAAAAACTGACGACAACTTTGCAGCCGTGCTCCCTGGCCGAACGCACAAAACGCTCGAAAATGTCCACCTTGAACGAATCGATTCTCATCCGGGCCGAATCCATCGCGTCCACGATGAACGGATTCACCTCGTGAAAGCGCACCCGCCCCACGTCTACGTAACCGTGGTCAGTCATGTCCTTTTTGTTGCGGTAGTTCGAGAGGATGCTGAGCACCCGAGAGTTGTAGCGGTACAGTTTCGAACGCTGCTTCAGCCAGGCAAAACGATCATGCCGCGACAACAGCCAACGCACTTCCCGGTTGTAAACAAACGGCAGGAGCGTTTTCAGCTTGTCGTACTCCTTCTCCACCCCGGTCAAATCGACCACGTAGCTCGGCAGCACGTCCAGGACAACCACCTTGGGGGCGTAGCGGTCGAACATCAACTGCTCCAGCGCGTACGCGTAGAGCAGGTACTGTCCGTTCGCACCGGCATTGAAACAGCTCAGCCCCGTTTTCTCCGAAATGATCGAGGGAACGTAATGGCGAAAAGCACGCGACGACCCGAAGACCACGATGTCGTAAGGCTGGGAAAGCAGGAGATTTTCCTTCGGCCAGTTCTTGCCGTACAGGGTCTTCCGGAAAAAGTGTTCGATTGTGCTGCCCAGGGCGTAGTCCAGCGCCAGCATCAACAAACCGAACGCCACGAGCTTAGCCAGAAAACGGCGTACAGCTTTAGAACTGGAAGTAGATGAACTGGCTGCCATTGAATACTCCCATCAGCAGAATAAGAATGGCGAAGGCTGCGTACACCGGCCAGCGCACCGTTATGGGCCAGCGGGGCAGCAGCGAGCCCACCTGCCAGCGTTCGTGCAAAGCGTCCACGAGCAGAAGGATGAAAATACCGGTAAGCCCGTAGACGAAGTGGTCCAGCCCGGGCGTGAACAGCTTGCCACCAAAGCCCGTGAAAATCTTCGCCACGATGTGATTCGCTTCGGAAAGGCTTCGAGCCCGGAAGTAAACCCACGAAAGCAGGACAAGGTGAAACGTGAAGAACATCCGGCTTGCCCGAACCAGTTTCGCCGGCAGACGCAACACTTCCACGAGCCGGTCCCTCAGCCCCAGGCTCAATCTGGATGTGACAATGAAAATGCCGTGAATTGCTCCCCAAACGACGAAGGTCCAGTTCGCCCCGTGCCAGAGCCCGCTGACCAGAAACACGGTGGCAAGGTTCAGGTACTTACGGTGAACGGGGACGCGGTTGCCACCCAGCGGGATGTACACGTAGTCCTTGAACCAGGTGGAAAGCGAGATGTGCCACCGCCGCCAGAATTCGGGAATGGTGAGCGAAAAGTAGGGTCGGTCAAAATTCTTCATGAGCCTGAAACCGAGAACGCGGGCAGCTCCGATGGCGATGTCGGAGTAGCCCGAAAAATCGCAGTAAATCTGAAAGGCAAAGAAGTAGGTCGCGACGAGCAGCGTCAGGCCAGAGTGCAAGCCGGGATTCCCGTACACGGCGTCCACGTAGAGCGCCAGACGGTCCGCGACCACAACTTTCTTGAACAGGCCCCACAACATCAATCTGAGCCCGGAGGACACGCGGCGGTCATCAAAGTGCATTTTTTCGTAGAACTGCGGGAGCAGCCGGCTGGCGCGTTCGATCGGCCCGGCCACAAGCTGCGGGAAGAACGCAACGTAAAGGGCGAACTTGCCCAGGTTGTCCTCGTGCTTGATGCGCCCGCGGTAAACGTCGATCGTGTAGCTCAGGGTTTGGAACGTGTAGAACGAAATCCCGACCGGCAACAACACATTCAGGTGCGGCAGGTTCGCCGGCAATCCCACGGCGCTGAAAACGGCGCTGAGCGAATTGCTGAAGAAATTGAAGTACTTGAACGTGAAGAGAAGAGACAGGTTAGCGAACAGGCTGAGGAGCAAGTACTTGCGGCGCCGACGCTGTTCCTCTTCGCGGCTCATCATCTTGCCAGCGAAGTAGTCGACAGCTGTTGACGCCACGATCAACACGATGTACTTCGGATTCCAGCACATGTAGAAGTAGTAGCTGCCCGCGAGCAGCAGGATCCAGCGGTACCTGTGCGGAATTGCGAAGTACACTGTGGTGATCAAAACAAAGAACACCACAAATTGCATTGAGTTGAACAGCATTTTACGAGCTCTCGCGCGTTAGTCGTGCTCAGATGCCAGCCGTCGAGAATCCGAAAAGTGAATTGGACAGATGCGTGAAACGCGTGCTACGTTTGTAGAAACCAGCCAGGAACCACACTTCCTGGTCCCGGCAACAAATCTGTAACGTTCCAGGTCACGCCTCGACCCTCCCGCAAAGGCCAGTCACGAGGCCGCAACCCTGCTGCGTTGACGGAAACCGCTACGGCGGCCCGGGCCCGACGAAGCCGGGAGACACATTGGGCGGCGAAACCGGCCGCTGGCCGCGCGCCTCCATTTGGGCCCGGAGCTTGCGCATGCGCAGGATGGCCGCCCTCCTCTGTTCCGTCCAGTACACGTTGTTCAGAGCCACCGCCAGCCCCATCAACAACCAGACGTGCGACCGAATGTAGGTCAGTCGGTAGTCCGGAGACACTAAAGAAGCGACGGCAAAAGCAATCAAACTCGTTTCCAGCCCAATGGCCGTGTGCCGAATGTACGGGTCCTTGGCCTTCGACAGCCTGTAGGCCAGCAGCATTCCCGACCCCAGAAAACCGAGGAAAATGATCAACCCCGGAATTCCTCGTTCTGCAGCCACCAGCAGGTAGATGTTGTGTACAATCTTCAGCCCAGGGGTAAGTGGGTCAGCAAAAAAGCGGTAGTTGTTCAGCCCCACACCCATGACCGGGTGCGCTTTGATGATCCGGATGGCGTCCTTGGCCAGACCGATCCGGCTGCTCTTTCGATTCGCCATCAGCGACTCGTCCGCGTCGGAAAATCGGGCCTCCAGCACCGGCGCGTACTTGATCAAGAACGCGAGCAAACCGATGCCCAGGAGCATCAGCGGCCCCATGGCTCGCTTGTTTGTGATGTGACCGCGAAGGAAGTCGTAGCCGAAAGCCACCAGCATGCCCGAAACGAAGCCAATCCAGCAGCCTCGACTCAGGGTTGTGAACAGAGCCAGCGCTCCCAGCAGGAAACCGCCCATGTACAGATACCGGTACTTCTTGGCAATGAACATGAAGGTACGGTACAGCAGAGGGAGCACCATCATCAGGAACATGGCCAGCACATTCGGGTGCACGAACGTGCCCGAGGTGCGCCAGCCGAAACTCCGCTCGCCCAGAAACCACAGTCCCAATGGCCCAAATTTCCACTGCCAGATGGCCAGCAAGCTCTGGAACACCATGCCGCCCATTAGCGCTGTGGCTACGATGATCACGTCCTCGCGCTTCACAATCGAACGCGAAATCACCAGGAAAATCAGGAAGGCGCGGAAGAGCCAGATGATCTCCTGGTAGTAGTACAGCTTCCTGGCCGCGACAACGTAGTTCACCAGCGCCCACACGAGCGTCAGAACGACGAACGGCATGATTGGATTCTTGGGAAAGCGCTTGCCAAAGCGATTAAGACTGAGCAGCAGCAGCGCGAACAGGGGCACGTCTGAGACGAGGATGACCTCGTCTTTCAGCGCCGGGATGAACAGCCCCTGGGTGATCGGCATGGAGACCACGAACAAAGCCAGGGCAATTTGCCGCGCCGTCATGCCGTGACCTCCTCCGCCTCAGCCTTAGGCACTTCCACGTCCGTTCGCCGATCTGCAAGCCAGTACCAGAACGCTGCCACAGCCAGCATGGCCATCAGCGGGATGATGGGCATGCGGTAACGTGGAATCGGCAAAAGCACAGCGTGAATTCCACCGAAGTAGAGCAAAGTAAGCAGCACGTCTGCCCACTGCCGCCAGGCGAGGTGCACCGCCCACACGCCGACCAGGCTGAGAAGCAGGAGTGGGTAGTAACTCAGTGCTAAAGGCAACGAGATCAACCAGTTCGTCTGGCGGGGTTTCCCGCTCGGAACGTTCTCGTAAATCCGCAGCCAAAAGCGGAAGAACTTCCGGAAAGTGAGCCACGCAGTTGCTGCCGGATGCGCCTTGATGCTCGTCAGGGCGGCCTTCCGGAGAACCTGATCCCTTTCAACCAACGGCATCCCAAACGTCAGGCTGTCGATCAAGGCGCGGGTGGCTTCGTAGCGGTACTCGCCGTCGAACGGCAGGTAGTTGCCCGTGAAGAGCAC
>JAADFT010000267.1 GCA_013152765.1 Calditrichota bacterium
TCGTCAGCTTGGGGCTGGCCTTAGCGTTCGTGTTGGTCCTGCTGGCCGTCCAGTTCCGGTCGCTTAAATTCGGCCTCATCGGTGTGTCGCCGCTGGTTCTGACACTGCTTGTGAATTTCGGCGTGATGGGCTACGGCCACATCCCCCTGGATGACGCCACGCTCATGATCGCGCCGCTCGCCATCGGAATCGGCGTCGACTACGCCATCCATTTCACCTCGCGCTTTCGGCGCGAACTGGCGCGGCACGCCCGTGTGGCCGACGCCCTGCTCGAGACTTACAGAACCACCGGTGTGGCAATCCTGATCAACGCGCTCTCGGTGGGACTGGGATTCGTCGTCCTGTTGTTTGGCGACGTGGTGCCCGTCCAGCGATTCGGTCTGCTGGTGGCGCTGGCCATGCTCGTCAGTGCCGGGGCAGCCCTGACGCTGCTGCCGGCCCTGCTGCTGGTGAGCCACATGACGAACGGAAAGCAACAGGAAAGCGCAGGGTGAGTCCGTTGCGCCCGTCCGGCCTGGAACCGGGTTCGGCGGGACTCGACCTTCGCGAAATCCAGCGGTTCAAACTTTGGCACAGACGGCAAGAAGCAACCTGAACCTGTTGACCTGAACAATCCGGAGGTGGTAGGCATGAAGCGACATCTGCGTTTTGTGAGCCTGTTCATCTTGACAACTTTCGCCGCTGCAGCGGCGCTTGCGCAAAACGACGGCAACGCCATTCTCAAGAAAGTCGAAGCCACGCTGAACGCGCCCAAAGACCGCGTTGCCATCATGAGCATGAAGCTCATCGACAAAAACGGCAACGTGAAGAACCGGGTCGTCAAAATCTACCAGAAGGGCGACGACAAGCGCCTGATCCGCTTTCTGAAACCAGCGGACGTGAAAGGCGTGGGCCTGCTGGTGCTCAGCGACAACGAAATGTGGCTCTACATGCCCGCGTTCCACAAGATTCGACGCATCGCGTCGCACACCAAGAACGAGAACTTCATGGGCACCGACTTCACCTACGACGACATGGCCCAGACCAAGTACTCCGAGAAGTACACAGCCCGGGTCCTGCAGCAGAGCCCGGACAGCATCAAGCTCGAGCTCACTCCCAAACCGGGGGCCGACGTCAACTACAGCAAACTTGTGATGGTGGTCGATCCACACAACTGGGTTCCCAAACGGGTCGAGTTCTACGACAAGAGCGGCAGCCTCAAGAAGATCCTCACGAATTCGCGCGTTGCCAAGGTGGACGGCTACTGGACGGTGCAGGAAATGACCATGCAGGACGTCCAGGCCAAACACAAAACCGTCCTGACGCTCAGCGACGTGAAACACGACACCGGGCTTGCGAACTCGGTGTTCACCAAACGCTTCCTGCGCCGGAGCGAGTGATTCTCCCGACGCGCAGCGTTGCACATTTGCGTGCAACACTGCACGCACGTGCGCAATTTTGCCGGTTCCCCGTACAGGTGGGAAACATTGCCCCGCGCCCCCGCGCTTTGCGATCGAGGCGCTGGATTTGTGCACCTGCCGGATGCACTACTGTGGATAACCCGTGGAAAACTCACCAGGAGGTGGCCATGTTCCGATACAGGAGCCTGGTACTCGGCTGGATTGTGCTGGCGCTGGCTTTCACTGCACTAGCGCGCGCCCAGGTTAGTCTGAACGGCTACGTGAAGACGGACGTACGCGCTCGCATCAAAGGCAACCACAGACTCACCTGGAACGAGAACAGGCTGGACCTGAAGCTCAAAGCTCACCTGTCCGACAGGGCCGTTCTGACCGCCGAAAGCTGGGTGCGCAGCTTCGGCTTTCCGACCGCTGCGCGCCTGGAAGACCTGCGCTACCGCGACCGCCGCGCGGTTCTGCCCTGGTCTGTGGACCTGCGTGAAGCGTACGTGGATTTCTACGGCTTCCTGTTTTCCAATCTGGACGTCCGGGTCGGGAAACAGCGCATCGCCTGGGGAACGGCAGACAAGATCAACCCGACCGACAACCTGAATCCGAAGGATTTTGAGGACCCGCTGGATTTCGGGCGCAAGCTTCCCGTAAACGCCCTTCGTGCCACGGCGTACGCCGGAGACTGGTCCCTGGAAGCCGTGTACGTGCCCGCCTTCACGCCAGCGGTTCTGCCGCCGCCTGAGTGGCGCCTCGGCCAGGAAGCCACGCTCCCTCTGCCGCCGGGCGTGCAGGTGGTCGGCTCGAAGAACACCCTGGTTCTTCCACCCCAGACGGTGAAAGACGGCGCCAACCTCGGCTTCAAAATCAGCGGTACCCTGGCAGGCTACGATGTCTCCGCAAGCTACGTCTACACACGCGACGACATGCCGCTGGCTACCAGCGTGGTCTTCGAGCCCACCTCGCAGACGACCGGCGTTGTGTCCACCCGACTCAGCTTCCCGCGCTACCACGTGTTCGGCGCCGACCTGGCCGGGGAGTTTCACGGCGTGGGTGTGTGGGCCGAGGCCGCCGCGTTTGTGCCCACCGGGGAAATTCTGACCACCATCGTGCTGCCGACGCAGCAGGGCCTGGTCACAACATCCGAAGTGGCTTTGAAGAAGCAGGCCTTCGTGAAGTACGTCCTCGGCGGGGACTACACCTTCGCGAACGGCCTCTACCTGAATGGCCAGTTCGTGCACGGCTTCTACGGCGAACGCGGTCGCGACAACCTGCAGGACTACCTGATGCTCGCCGTGGAAAAGCGCTTCCTGCACGACGAGGTCAAATTGCGGCTCGGCGGCGCTGCCCAGGCCAGGTCGCTCAGCGACGCCACGGACAACTACACCTGGATCGCCTTTCCCGAGCTCAGCTACTACCCGGTCGACAACGTGGAGCTGGTACTCGGCGCTTACACCATTCACGCCAGGGGCGAAACCACTCTAGCCGGTTTCGCCGGCAACGACGAGGTGTACGCGAAAATCAAAGTGAGCTTCTGAAGCCGCACCGCCGGGTCGCTCTGGCAAAGCGAGGAGCGCAACACGCGGCGCCCACCTTCTCGGACCCAGAGCGACATCCTCCGGGCCGGTCGACTGGCACGCCCAGCCCGGACCCGGGGGAATTTCTGAAAAAGGCGTCCGAAACCACCGTGGCGCGAAGAACACAGAGCTCTGCCCGACCGGTGTTGCGCCCTGACTGTTCTGTTCCGCTTCTTTTCGCCCTCGTCAGGCGGGCGAGTAGCCGTGCAGCGGCAGAATTCATTCTGCTGCGATCGGCCGGGCAGTTTGCGCGACGGCAGGTCCGTCGGAAAGAGAACCAGGGAATCTTTTCTCGGCGGGCGCCCCGTCAAAGCAGCCCCGTCAGATTTCCCGCCCTGTCTGGGAAAGCAGGAAGTGGTAGACTTCAAATTCGGTCGACATTTCACGAACGCAGTCTCCTTGTGGCAAGAGGCCGCTGATTTTTGCGCGAGGTAAGCCTGCTTGAGCAGGCGCATTCTCTCGCTAGCCCGGGGATTTGATCCCCGGGCGAACACGCTTCGCATACCGAATCCGACGCAGCAGACCCAAGTCACCGGATTTCTCGGGCGTCGATTTAGCAGGATCTTGCCGCCAGCGGGGGCGTTGTAAGCGTGGGGTTGTCCACCAAACCAGGAAAGCGACCTGCCATGGCCATCACAAGCGCTCCGCGTAAGCTGAAACGCACCCGACAGGTGATGTCCACCCTCGCGCGCCACGGACTGGGGGCATTTGCCGCCGGCGCACGCAGGTGGTACACGTCGATTTTCCCACTCCGCAAGGCCAGGCCCGGGGTCGAAGCCATTCCAATTGAGGTGCGCGTCCGGATTGCCCTCGAGGAACTGGGCACCACCTTCATCAAACTGGGACAGGTGCTCAGCATGCGCCCGGACCTGGTGCCGCCGTCCCTGGCCCGCGAGCTGGAGAAATTACAGGACAAAGCGGCCCCGCTGCCTTTCGAGGTCATCGAGAAAGAGCTTGCCCGCGCTTTAGGGCCGAACTACCGGGAACAACTTGGCGAAATCGAGCGGGAGCCGCTGGCCTCCGCCTCGATTGCCCAGGTACACCGCGCCACGTTGCCATCCGGCGAAATCGTCGTGCTGAAAATCCGGCGTCCGGGCATCAAACGGCAGGTCGAAACGGATCTGGCCATTCTGCACGATCTGGCCAGAATGGCCGAACGCACCCTGCCCGAAGCGGAGCTCGTGGAACCCACCCGAATCGTGGAAGAATTCGCGCGCACCATCCGCCGCGAGATGGACTTCATCCGCGAAGCCCGCAACGCGGAGCGTTTCCGGCGGCATTTCCGCGAGGACCCCACCGTCTACGTGCCGCAGCTCTACTGGCAATTCTGCCGCGAGAACCTGCTGGTCATGGAGTGGATCGACGGCATCAAGATCTCCGACGTCGAGCGCCTGCGCGAAGCCGGCCTCGATCCCAAGATCATCGCCATTCGCGGCGCTCAGGCCATCCTGAAGCAAGTCTTCGAGTACGGTTTTTTCCACGCCGACCCCCACGGGGCCAACGTTTTTTTGTGCTGCCGGGAAACGTGATCGTTCCCCTCGACTACGGCATGATGGGCAGTCTCGACGACCGTCTCGTACGCCAGATCGAAGACCTGCTCATCGGTATCGTTCGCATGGATGTGGACCGCATCATGACGGTGCTCGAAGCCCTCGGCAGCATCCGCCCCGGCACCGACACACGTTCTCTCTACTCGGAGCTCTACGATTTTCTGGACCGCTACTACCACGTCCCGCTTTACCAGCTCAACACGCCCGAGCTCGTCGGCGAGCTTCTGGACATTGTTCGCCGTTACCGTCTCCGCTTGCCTCCGGATCTGGTCCTGATGATTCGCTCCCTCATGCTCGCCGAAGCGGGAGGGCGGCGTCTCTACCCGGAATTCGACATGATGACTCTGGCCAAACCCTACGTCAAGCGGATCATCATGCGCAGGCTCAGCCTGAAGCGACGCATCAAGGACGCGCCGGACACGCTCGAGGACATCGAGACGCTGGTGCGCCTGGCGCCCAAACAGGTGCAGTCGATCCTGAGTAAAGCGAGCCGCGGCGAGCTCTCCGTGAAAGTGGATCCGCTTGGCATTGACGAGTTTCTGCACGAGCTGGACCGCAGCAGCAACCGCCTGGCTTTTGCCATGATCTGCGCGGCGCTGGTGATTGGCTCCTCGATTACCATCAGCGCCGGATTCGGCCCGTTTCTGTTCGGGTTCCCGCTGCTGGGTGTGGCCGGGTTTGGTCTCGCCGCTGTGCTCGGTTTCTGGCTGCTGTTTTCCATCATGCGAGGCGGCAAGTTGTGAGGCGACGGTTGGGGATCTTCGCAGGTTTTGCAAACGACTGACTGAAGGGAGGTGACAAGATGGACAACCTGCTGTACAAAGCACTGATGGCCGGGTTCGGAGCCCTGTCGCTCACGCGCGAAAAGGCGGAGGCTTTCGTCGACGAACTGGTGAAAAGAGGCGAGGTGTCCAAGCCCGAGAAGATGAAGGTGGTGGACGACCTGCTCAAGAAAGCCGAGCAGGAGGAACGTCAGATCCTGGAAAAGCTGGGCAAGGTCGTCACCAAGGCGCTCCAGGAAATGGACCTGCCCACGAAAGAAGACCTTCGTCGAATCGAAGAAAAACTCGACCGCATCGAGAAGCAGCTCCAGGGGTAGCGGACTCTCGTCCGCAGGATTTCGCCCCCAAAAACAGCGCGGGCCCGAGGCGTTTTCCGCTCCGGGCCCGTTCTTTCTCAGGTCAGACCTGCCTCAATCGCCTTCGTCCTCGTCCAGATCGATCGTCCAGCGGTGCGTCACGGGTCGCGGCATCTCCGAGTCCGCACCCTTGATCGATTTCCAGATGATCTCGTTCAGCCGCAGCTCCGGGGTCGCGTCTTCCCGGCTGAAATCCATCGCCAGGCTTTCCTGCGCTCCGTAAGCCGTCTGCGAATTCTTTTCGTCCATCGGCACCTGCGGCCGAAGCGCCGTGTACGGCGTGAAATCGGGCTTGTTCGTGAACGCGTTGATCATCGGCAGCGCCGCCGCGTCGTACTGGCTGAGCGGTGGCAACCCAAGGATCAGCTCGATGGTGCGCAACATGCTCACCGTGTCGTACATGGAGTGGTCCACGGTTCCGCGCTTCACGTAGGGACTGATCGCCATGGCCACGGTGCGGTGGGCGTCCACGTGGTCCGGACCGTTCTGTGCGTCGTCTTCGATTACGAAAATGGCCGTGTCTTTCCAGAATTTGCTGTGACTCACAGCCTCCACGACCATGCCGAGCGCCAGGTCGTTGTCCGCCACGTAGGCGCGCGGAGTCGGAGCGCCCGGCGTTGTGCCGCGAGTGTGGTCGTTCGGCAGCCGCATGATGATCAACTGTGGCATCTCGCCCTTGGCCTCGAACTCCTTCAGCTCGCGAATGAATTCGGCTGCACGCAGTGTGTCGGGGTAGCTGAGGTCCCACGGGTGGAATTTCGGGTCAAAATGCCCCACCAGCGCCGGATGCCGGGCAAACACCGAGTCGCCTTTGAAATCGATGAACTCCGCGTAACTGCGGTAGGAAATGCCCTTCCGCGCTGCCGCCTCCCAGATGTAGCCGCTGGTCGGGAAGGCAATCCTGAAGTTGCCTTCCGAGGGATACCACAGGCCACGTCCCGAGTAGTTGGTGGGCCAGATTTTCTCCACGAAGTCCGTGGCAATGGCGCCCGTGCTCCACTCGTGGCCGTCGGCGCTCACCTCAGCGTCCACGTAGAAGTTGTCGAGCAGCACGAACGTCTCCACCAAAGCGTGATGGTTCGGCGTCACCTTCCGGTCGAAGAGACACAGATTCGGATCGCCGTTGCCCTGGGGCAGATCCCCGAACACCTGATCGTACGTCCGGTTTTCCTTGATGATGTAAATCACGTGCTTGATCAGCGAAGGCTCGCCGACACGCCTCGGAATGGCCTGGGGTTTCCTGGCCTCGGGTTTCTCCGTCAGTTTCTGGGCCGCTTCGTTGAAACCGTTGTTTTTCTCCGTCTGCTTGGTGTACTCAGCCAGCTTCGCGTCGTCCGGTACCTCGATCACAGACACCGTGCCAAGAAACAGGCGCGCGATGTACTGGGTCTCCGGAGTGGACTTCACCGTCGGGTTGGGTCCCTTCGGGTTCGGCTTGGACGTAAGCCCTTTGCCGTTCGCGACGTAGAGCTTTTTCCCGTCCGCGCTCACTGCCACCGCCGTCGGGTACCAGCCAACCGGGATCAGGCCCTTCACTACGGCGGCAGCCGGATCGGACACATCTACGACCGCCACGTCGTTGTTGGTCGCGTTCGCCACGAACAGGGTCTTGCCATCCGGGCTCACGGCCACGCCGTTCGTCGTGCTGCCGTAGGGCGCGCCCGGGTAGGGGTGCAAACCGATGGTGTCCACCGGCGCGTCGGTCTTCGTGTCGATTACCCAGACTTCATCCGTGTTGGCGCAGGCCACGTACAGATGGGCGCCGTCCGGCGACAGGGTCATGTCGTTGGGGTGGTCGCCAACGCGAATTTCGCGCGCCACCCGGCGCCGATCGGTGTCCACCACCACGACTTTGGAAGCCCCCCACAGGCTGACGTAAGCCTTTCGTCCGGCGTCCGCCAGCACGACGTCGTAGGGGTACCCACCCAGGATAAGCCTGGCCTCCACTCGTTTCCGCGCCAGATTCACGATGGCCAGGGCGCTGTCCATGTTTTCGGCAACGTAAAGTTCCTTGCCGTCCGGGGACACTGCCAGTCCAGCAGGGAACAGGGTACCGCCAGGAGCGCCGTCCTTCAGCGAAATCGGCGACTGAGGCTTCCACTCGCTGTTCTCGTTTTTCCAGACGAGCACCTGATCGTCCGTGCCACCGGAGGCGAAAAGGGTTTTGCCGTCCGGGCTAAACGCGACTCCGAAAAACCCCTTCTTGATGCCAAGTTCACCAACCACCGAGTCGCCCCGGGTGTCGATCAACGAGATGAATTGCCGGCTGTAGCCGTTGTTCATGACGGCCAGCAGGTCTTTCCCCGGCGAGAGAACCATGTTAAGCGGCAAATCCCCGACCTGGATCTGCTTCCCGGCTGGTGTCAACACCCACCGATTCGGCAGCAGCGTCCCCCAGTCGTACTGGCCAGGCCACTGTGTTTTCTTGCCACACGCGACCAGCAGCAGCACCGCAACACCCAGCGACAACAGTGCCTTCCTCGATCGCTCCATTTCAGCCCTCCCGTCTTGCCAATTTCACTTGTCCGCACGGCTGGGATGCTTCGCAAGTTACACAAAATGCCGAGAAAGTCAAGCGCTCGGGGTGGCATGTTCTCGCTAAGCAAAGTCCCTTCCCGGTCAACGCTCGTCACAGATTGGCTTCTGTCCTTCGCAACCGTATTTTCTGGAGAAAACCG
>JAADFT010000268.1 GCA_013152765.1 Calditrichota bacterium
TCCCGAGATCAAACCCCAAGTTGCGTAGAACGGTAACGCGCTGAAACGGGCCTTTCTCTGCGAAAACAGACCAAAACGAAGCGCCCGCATCTTTCCCGGAACACATGTTCCTTGGCGAGCTAAAGCTCGCCCTACAAAATCGTCCGCTTCGCTACTTCTTCTCTTTGAACACCACGGGCAGCGCAACCCAAACTTTCACCGGCTTGCCCTTTTGCAGGGCAGGTTTCCAGCGGACCGCACGGACCGCATTCTGAGCCGCGTTGTCGCACTGCTCCGTCCCCGAGCTTTTCAGCACTTTGGTGCTGTCTACCCCGCCCTTCTCGTTGATCAACGCCCAGATGATGACCCGTACCGGTGCGCAACGGTGAACCATCTCTTTGGAGAGCTGGCGCTGAATGGCCTCAAATCCGCCCACCGGTTCCGGCGGCGAGTCGTAAGCTGTGTAAGCTGGCGTCCCTTTCTTCGCGGAGAGCACAACTTCCTTCGGAACGACTTTGGGAGCCTCTTTCTTCAGGCGAAAGATCACGGGAATCGCCACCCAGACTTTCACCGGGATGTTGCGCTGGAGTGCCGGGCGCCATTTCACGGCGCGCACAGCCTCGATCGCGGCTTCGTCCAGATCCTTGCGCAGCGATTTGAGGATTTTCGTGTCCACCACATCCCCATTCTCGTCCACGCACACGTGAACGATGACCCGTCCTTCGATGCCTTCCTTCCGGGCACTCTCGGGATAGCGGAGGTGCCCCTGAATGGCAGCAAATCCGCCGACAGGCTCCGGTGGGAAATCGTACGGCGCGAACACGGGGGTACCTTTCTCCGGTTTACTTGGCTTCTTCCCCACCTGGGCTTTTGCGCCGAAGGAAACGCTCATCCGGACCGCTGGCTCCACAAAGGTCCTTTCGGCCACCCGGGGAGTAGTAATCTCGGATCCCCACACTTTGCGGGCCTCGCTTACCAAACTTCTCCAGAGGCCGTCCTCCTCAATCGGTCCTGTCTCGGTAGAACCCGGGGCCATGTCCCGGACGCGCTTCAACACGTCGGCACAGCGCTTGAGGTCCGAAGGCTTACGCAGCACCACAGGAAAGGGCGTGACCGCCACAAAGAGGGCCTCGCGAGGTCCAATACCGTACACAGGCGGTGGAGGAAACTGGTCGCCCACCACAACCGTTTTGCCACTCTTTCCCACGACAGCCACCTGGAAGATGATTTTGCGCTTGTCCCAGTCGTGAGCTGACACCGCGAGCTGGAACGGAGCCTCCTCTTTCTCGGGCGGAAAAGGCGCCTGCAAGCGGACCCCGATCTTGTCCCCCTTGAGCTCGATTGGCTCAGCAGCATGAACACCAGCCCACACCACCGTTTTGCCGTCTGGTTCGAACACCTGCATTGCGGCAAAACTCTTGAGCAAGCTGTATTTTCGGAATGCGTACGTCTGCCGGAGAGTCTCCACGAGCTCTGCGGTGTTGCGGGCCATCTTGTCCAGGACCAGGACGGCCGTGTAGTTCTCTGGCCAGCGGTAGGTGAGGATGTCGCCGTCCGGGCTGGCGTGGAACACGTAGGCCGCGTAGAAGACGATCGGGAGAACTTTGTCATCAGAAGACTTTCGGGCGCCGAACACAGGGCGAAAGAGGACAGTACTCAAGAAACATGCTACCAGAACTAAACGCCAACTTTTCATTTTTTGCACCTCCCAACACGGAAACTGGTCACTCAAGCCAAATCGTTGTTACGCTGTCGTTTGGCGTGAACACAAAAACTCTGGCTGCGCGTCCCGCCACCTCCGCGTGCAAAACAGCAAACTCAGAAGCTGGTTCAGCAGGCTGCTTTTGAGCAACCTGGTGAAATCCTGGCCTGAAAAGCAGCCACGAGGCAAGCAGGAATCCAGCCGCCACCGGCCAAATCCACTTCACTCGCACACGCCACCGCGGCGGCCGGCCGCCGCTGCTCGCGCCCGGAGACGCCATTTCCGGGACTTCGACCGGCTCTTCGGCCAGTAACTGAAGACCTCGCCTTGCTCGGCGGAGAGCTTCGACTTCGCATCTGCAAGTCGGGCACGCGCGCAGGTGTTCCGCAACGCGTGCCTGGTCGTCCGCGGGCAGTTCCCCCCAAACGTACAGAGTCAGAATGTCAGGATCGATGTGCTTCACAGATGCTCACTCCCGTCCAGTTCTCGGAGCGTGTCGGCCAAACGTCTTCTGGCGCGCAACAGCAAGACACGCGTCGTACCTTCTTCCAGTCCGAGTAGCTCCGCAGTTTCACGTGTGGAGTAGCCTTCCACGTCGCGGAGAACCAGTACAGCGCGGTAGCGGTCCGGCAAGAGGGCCAGAGCCCGGCGCACCAGATTCCGCAGGGCGAAATCGGCGTCGCGGCTTGCTGGACCGTCAGTTTCCAGGGGCAGAAGAATGGCTCGTCGCCGCCGTCGCCGCTCGTCCAGGCAAACGTTCACCACGATTTTCGTAAACCAGGGTTCGAAACGTTCTCCACGGAGCGACTTCAGATGCCGAAAGGCTTTCAGGAAGGCCTCCTGAACGGCGTCTCGAGCGTCCTCCGACGAGCCCAGGAGCCGGAAAGCCACACGGTACGCACGGGCCCGCGCGCGACGTGCCAGCTCTTCCCTGGCGCGGTCGTCCCCTTTGAGAGCAGCCGCAATCAGCTCGTGCTCGTCAACTGTCGACGCGTCGTCTGCCATGGCATCTCTAAAGACGGGACTACCCCCAGAAACGTTACACACAGCGACGAAGGATCTTCCCGAAACTGGCGTCCTTCGCGCTACTCTCCTGCGCGTGCTGCGGACGTTTCGGACAATTCCCGCGGATTTGAGAACTCCCACTCGCGCCAGGGACGCTGGTTTGTGAGCTCGAAAGGTTCGGACCACGTCCACGGGTACGTCACGGGCTGCCAGTCGCCGTCCAGTTGAAAAAGTCGGGAAATGCCCAGCACACGTACGGAGAACGCCCGGTCGGCTCGAGCTTGCAAACGGAGTCTGCGCAGGTCACTCAGCGTGAACCCGTGTGGCAATTCCACGGACGTCCGTCGCCAGCCAGGAGCGTTCACACACTGCACACTGTCCAGCCCGTGGTTTGACGCGAACCAGCGCCCGTCCGCCAGTTGCACAGAGAAAACAAGGTCCACGTCGCTCCAGTCGCCTGCAGTTCCAAAATCGACGAACAGGTAGTCGTGAAGGTCACCAGGCTGGGGAGTGGAGGGATCCGGTACGGGTTCGAGCTTGCCTTCGCGCTTCAGCTCCGCGGCCATCACCTGGTACGTCCACGGTTCGGCATCCATCAGGGCCTCGCGAGGCTGGTCCGGTGCGCGCGTGCGCAGAGGAGCCAGGGCAAAGAGAAACTCAGAGGTGTCGTGGTCACAAACGTTGTTGTTCAGCGTGCAGGTTCGCAGAACCGGGTGCGCCCCACGCCAACGGCCGCGAAAGCGGGTTGTCTCGTGTCCAGGTGCCTGAAAGAGCACGCTGTCCACACGCTCGGAAGCTCCGAGGAAGACTTCAGCAATCCACTCGATGTCTGTCGTACGGCCCCAGCGCGAGAGCAAATCCGGCGTGTCGGTGCCGCCATCCTCGTTGCTCCAGATCACCGAGTAGAGGATTCGTTGCTGTTGGTTTCCTGCAGTACGCTCGTACCACATCAGGAGAGGTGCGTCGGAGTGCTCGTTGCCAGGACGTCCGTACAGGTAAGGAGCGTGAGCCAGAACGGTGTAGAGGCTGTCTCCTGGACGAACGCAACGCACCCTTGTCTCAAGAATGCGCACTTCGCGCACAGCCGGGGCCGTGTAGGTCGCATCCAGCGAGACGCTCACGTCGTGAGATCCGGGCGTAACGGGGCCCAGAAATGTGGCCGAGGCAAACCGCGCGACCGGCACCAGGACATCGTGGCTGCGGCGGCCATCCAGTTCCACGCGAAGCAAGGCCGAAACTCGGCTTGAATCGGACCAGTCCACCGGCGCGGAAATGCGGAGCCGAAGCAACGCTTCGCAACTGTCCGGCGCAGTGAAGCGCGCCAGCACAGCGGTCTCGCCCTGCTTCAGCACAATTGCCCGTTGCCGACTGCAACAAAACGTAGCAAAGGCAGCAATCAGGAGAGCAACGTACGCCAACTTGAGATGCAGAGATTTCACGGTTGGCTCCCGGTTGTGAACCCGCCCAGGTATCCATTTGCCCGGGCTGCGGTGGAGACACGCTCTTTGAAAAGGGGCTCCTGCTCGGCTCTCTACCAAAATCGCGAAAAGCCCCGCTTACGGGGCGAACCCACTACCAATCCCGGTGATTTGATCACCGGGCGAAAGGGCCACGGCAAGCACCGCAACGTTCGTGAGAACAAAGCACCCACCGCCTGGGCATCAAATGCCCAGGCTATTTAGAAAATGCGCCCCCTGAAGGGGGCTCCCATCTGTCTTCTGCCAAACCCGTGTAGAGCCTCGTTCACGAGGCGAACCCTGCGCAAA
>JAADFT010000269.1 GCA_013152765.1 Calditrichota bacterium
CGACGTCTACCTGAATGGCGTGCGTGTGGCTCACGGATCCGGGAGCCTGCTCCTGACCCTCCCTCCGGACTTCAAAGACGGCAAGAGCGTTTTCGTGGCCGCGAGGATCGTGAACTTCGGCGGTCACGGGCACTTCAAGCACGCGCGCTTAGTTAGCAGAAACCTGACCCGTTTGCAGCTTCAGGCTAACGATTTCCTGAGCGCGCTGCAGCGCTCTCGGACTTTCCTCGAACGCGTTCCGCAGCACGACAATCGGCTCCTCTCCGCCTTTGAAACGGCTGTGGAGAAGGCAGCCGCTGTTCTCAAACAGCCAAGCGACTTCGAAACCGCCACAAAGCAACTGAACGACGCCAAGGCTGCTCTCAAGCCGATCGAGAAGCAACTGAAGTCCTACCCCGTGTACTGGTGTGGACCGTACCTGCAGAATTTTGGTCCGGACAGCATCACCGTGATGTGGGAAACGCTCGTGCCTGCCGACGGGGTTGTGCACTTCAAGGAAAAGGGCGAGAACAAGTTCCGCAAGCTCGCCGTTGGGGAAAAGACGAAGCTGCACGAGATTCGAATCGGCGGTTTGAAGCCGGACACGGAGTACGACTACTGGGTTCAGTCCGGCAATCTGCGTTCGAAGCTCTACCACTTCCACACAGCTCCGGCGAAGAAGCGTCCCTTCCGCTTCGCCGTTTGGGGCGACAGCCGTACGGACCCGTTTGCGCACCACATGGTCATCCTGCAAATGGCCAAATGGCGCCCCGAGTTCGCCGTCAACGTGGGCGACGTGGTTGGGCACGGCGCAAACTGGCCTTCCTGGGCGACCCAGTACTTTCTGCCAATGGACGCGTTTGCCGCCACAGTACCGACCTACATTGCCATCGGCAACCACGAGTACGGAGGCTACGGCTACGGCAATCGCGTGCAAACTTTTGAGTACTACGTGGACCAGCCCGGAAACGAGTACTACTTCTCGTTCGACTACGCGGGCTCCCACTTCATTTTCCTGGATCCGAATGGCTCAGACGATCACGACGTCCCACCGGGCAGCCCGCAGTACGAGTGGCTGGTCAAAGATCTGAGCTCCGAGGCCTCGCGCAACGCGGACTGGCGATTCGTGTTCTTCCACGAACCGCCTTACTCCGAGAACTGGGACCTGGGCGGCTACTACGACGGCGAGGAGCTGCTGCGGGAGCATGTGGTGCCCCTGATGGAGAAGTACAACGTCACGATGGTGTTCAGCGGGCACACACACGACTACGAGCGCGGCCAGTGGCCCAAAGGCAGTGGGCCCTACTACGTGATCACTGGCGGCGGTGGCGCCCGCCTCGACGACCTGAAGTTCAAGGAGTGGCCCCAGATCGACGTCAGCGCTTTCGCCTACCACTTCTGTGTGCTCGACGTGACACCCGACAGCGTGCACTACAAAGCCGTGCTGCCAGACGGCTCCACGCTGGACGAGGTGACAATTCGCAAACCTGCGGCGAAATGAAGCAAGCCAGGAACGGGAGGCGAGTCCCCTCGCGCGTCCCACGAGGGGCTGTCACACGCTCGACGTGAGCAAACGCGAGGTGCGCCGCGCGGCACCGGCCTGACCTGACACCAGAAGCAAAAAGCCCCACCGCGAAACCGGCGGGGCTTCTTTTTTGTAGTCAAAGCTGAGAATTCGCGCGTCGAAACGTTTGGCACGCATGCGCGTGCTTGCCACCAAACCTGCGGGAGCACACGCCCGCGGCCCGACCTGCCAGTCGCAGCTTAACCCTTCACCCAGGTGTGTGCAGGGTCGTCGTGTGGCATCAGCTTGCGCGTGTTGCCGGAGAGAATCCAGAGGTAGTACAGCTCGTAGCCCGGCGCGGCCACTACCGGGTGGTAGCCTTTCGGAATCAACACGGTGTCGCCGTCCTCTACGGTGTGTACGACGTCAAGCTCGCGATCGTCCGTGTACTGGCGGATGAACCCGAAACCCTGCGCCGGATTGAGCTTGAAGTAGTACACCTCTTCCTGAAACGATTCGACCGGGGGGTTGTCCACCTCGTGTTTGTGAGGCGGGTAGCTCGACCAGTTCCCCGGCGGGTTGTAGGTCTCGCCGATGACCAGATGGTTCGCATCCGTGCGTTCGTCGATGATGTCCACCACACGGCGTGTCCAGTTGTCACGCCCCCGAATGTTCTCAATGTTCTCCTCGGGCGTGATGAGCTTCACTTCGCCACCCTTCTCCCAGTCCGCGTAGCAAAGCGCCACCTGGCAGTCCGTCACTGCTTCCACCTGCCATTCCGTCTGGCCGGGCACGTACACCGCGTACGCCTTGCCCGCAAACACATTTTCCCGCTCGCCGATTTCGGCGAACGTCTTTTCCCCCGCTCGGACGTTGCACTTCCCGCCCAGAATGACCAGCCCAAGCTCGCGCTTGTCAAGCCGCTCCGAAAAACTCTGGCCGCTGGGCAAATTCAGAACCGAGAAATCGATTCGGGAAATCACGTCATCCGTGCCGCTACGGCGGTAAATCACGTTCAGCCCTTCGTGAAGCGTGCTCGTACGCAGGTGAAGTCGCATTTTGTTTGCCTCCGGTAGTGTTCCGAACGAAGCACAGGGCAAAAAGGTCAAGTGGCTGCGGGACAGTCCCCCACGCTGGTGGGCCCTGCAGGGCTCGAACCTGCGACCAACGGATTATGAGTCCGCCGCTCTACCGACTGAGCTAAGGGCCCTTCAACCTCCGTTCGTCTCTTGAATCTGCAGTCAGATTCGGCTGAACAAATTCGACGGGGCAAAGTGGGTTTCCCGCTGAGGACCGGGTCCACGAGCGCGCTTCAATCTGCTGCCCCGGACCTGACCAAACGAAGCGCAAACTCAGCACCCCTTCTTCGCTGCGGGCTCAGCTCCCCAGGTCACCCCGTAAACACGCCTGTCGAATTCGGCCGAATTCCGGAAAGGTGCCACCACCAGAAGACGCCACCCCTGACTCAGGAACAAATTCTAAGCAAACGCCTCGTAAAATTCAAGACCTTTTCGGGGGTCAAGTTCCCCGGTCTCGAGCTTGCGACGCAAACTCAGGAGATCCATCAACCTGCGCGTCAGCTCGGCCGTGTCCCCGGAACCCTCGGATTCCGAGCGCAACTGGTCCTGAACGGCAGCCAGCTCGCGGTCGAGCTCTTCCAGTCGAAGTGTGCGGAACGAATCCTCGGCGAGCTGCCGCGATTCGTACATGTCCTCCGGAGCATCGAGCACGCTGGCCACGAACTCAGCAGCCCAGGCGTCCTGGATGTGGCCCATCAGCCAGGCTACATCCACACGACCTTCTGTAGTCAATTGCTCCTGATAAAGGTCGAAGATCTGCGCCAGACGTGGATCGCGGAAGCGGTACTCTTCCAACCCTTCCAGCACGTAGTCCACCACCTCGCGGCCGCGCAGCAGGATGGCGATCAGGTTCTTCTCGGCCTCCAGGATCCGGCTGGAGCGAGGCCTGGCGGGAGCGCTTTCTGTCTGCCCTCTGCGGTCATCTCGCCGTTGTCTCCTGAGCATTTGCCGAAGCTCGGCCATGAGCTCGCCTTCGTCCACCCGCAGGGTTTCTGCCAGGCGCGACACCCAGGCCGCCCTCTTGAGCCGATCGCCGATGTGCGAAGCGGCCTCCAGAACCTTGCGAGCGATTTCCACCCGCACTTCAGGTCGCGAAAGGTCCGCCCCGGCCGACAGACGGCGGAGCTCGAATTCAAACAGGTCAACAGCGCCTTCCAGGTGCTTGAGAACCGCCTCTGCCCCCTTCTCGCGGACGAAGGAGTCGGGGTCGTGCCCCTCGGGAACACTGGCAATCCGGACGTCCAGGCTTTGCTCCAGCATGACCTGCGCACCGCGCATGGCCGCAGCAAAACCTGGCGAGTCCGAGTCGTAAAACAGAACCACGTGCTCCGTGTAGCGCCGCAGCAGCTTGGCCTGATGCGAGGTCAGGGCTGTGCCCAGTGTCGCCACCACGTTTTCGATGCCCGCCTGGTGCAACGAAATGAGATCGGTGTAGCCCTCCACGACGATGGCGAAGTCCCGCTTGCGAATGGCGTCGCGCGACTGGTAGAGCCCGTAGAGCGTAGAGCCTTTCTGGTAGACTGCCGTTTCGGGCGAGTTGATGTACTTCGGGCTCTCTTCGTCCTCAGCCATCCTGCGGGCGCCAAAACCAACCACGCGCCCGGACAGGTTCATCAGTGGAAACACAACGCGGTTACGAAACCGGTCGTAGAATCCCCCGCTCTCGCGCCGGATGACCAGCCCCGCGCGTTCCAGGGTCTCGGCGGGCAGCTTCTTCACGCGCGCGTGTCTCAGCAGGGCATCCCAGCTGTCGGGTGCGAAGCCGAGCTGAAAGCGCTCGATCGTGTGCTCCGAAAATCCGCGACCGCGCAGGTAAGCCAGGGCGTCGCGACCGTGCGGCGCGTAGAGTTGCTGGCGGTAGAAGTCTCCGCGGCCAGCTTGTTGGCGAAGTACAGAGCCTCGCGTTCGCGCGTCTCTTCGTCGGAAACTTCCTCTTCGTCCAGGGTGATGCCGGCGCGCTCGGCGAGCATCCGGACTGCATCCGGGAAACTCAGCCCCTCCATTCGCATGATGAAGTGGAACACGTTCCCCCCGGCGCCGCAGCCGAAGCAGCGGAAAATCTGCATCTCCGGATTCACCGAGAACGACGGGGTCTTCTCGGCGTGAAAGGGGCAAAGTCCAAAGTAGTTCTTGCCTCGCTTCCGGAGACTCAGGTAGCCGGACACGACGTCAACGATGTCCGTCGCCAGCCGTACTTCTTCGATCTTCTCCGGTGAAATCCTCGCAGCCAAAGCGCTTCACCTCAGGTTCAACGTTCGGACAAGCGGCGCCTGCTTGGAGCCTTCCGATGCATCAGGATCAGGGTTAGCAAAGGTCGACCGCCCTCTCCCCTGTGACGAAAAATGACATTTCTCGCCCCAACAGGAACTTGACATTTTGCCCAAAATTCCTTAAGCTGAACGCGATTCATTTTCCGGAGGGAGGAAAAAGAGTCCGTCCATCCAGTCAGGGAGGTGCAAGTTGTCACACCAAACCATTCCAGAGCTCTTCGAGGACAGCGTCAGCAAGTACGGGGACAAGCCGTACCTGTGGGAAAAGCGGGACGGCCAGTACCAGCCGACCACGTACCGGGAGGTTCGCGACCTCGTCTACCCAACTGCAGCCGGCCTGATGGCCATCGGCCTGCAAAAGGGAGACCGCGTTGCCCTGCTCTCGGAGGGTCGCGTGGACTGGGTCGTGTCCGAGCTGGGCATCCTGTACGCGGGCGGCATCGACGTGGCCCTGTCGACAAAGATCAACGAACTGGACGAACTGAAGTTCCGGATCGACCACTCCGGCTGTCGCTTCGCTTTCGTGTCCGGCTCGCAGGCCCCAAAGCTGATGCAAATCAAGAAAGATCTGCCGACGCTGGAGAAAATCATTCTCCTGGATGGAGAGCCCCAGGATCAGGACGAAATTACCTTACAAAATCTCCAGGAGTTAGGCAAGCAGTATCTGGGTGAGCACGGAGAGGAGTTCGACCAGCGCTGGAAAACGCTGAAAGGCGACGACGTGGCGAACATCCTCTACACGTCCGGCACGACGGCGGACCCAAAAGGCATCATGCTCACCCACCGCAACTACACCGCAAACGTCGAGCAGGCCTGCGCCATGGTCCAAATTCCGGAGGGCTGGGTCACGCTGCTGATTCTGCCCTGGGACCACTCCTTCGGGCACACCGCGGGCATTTACACGTTCATGGCCAAAGGAGCCAGCATCGCCGCGGTGGAGCTGGGCAAAACGCCGATGGAAACGCTCCGCAACATTCCGAAGAACATCAAAGAGGTACGGCCGCACATGCTTTACAGTGTGCCGTCCCTGTCTCAGAGTTTCCGCAAGGGCATCGAGAAGGGCATTCGGCAAAAGGGCCCGAAGGTGGAGAAGCTGTTCCGCAAGGCCATGAAGGTGGCCTACGAGTACAACGGCCTTGGCATCGACCGCGGCAAGGGGCTCAAGCGAAAGATGCTGAAACCGCTGATGCTCTTCTACGACAAGATCCTGTTCAGCAAGATTCGGGAGAATTTCGGCGGGAGGCTGGAATACTTCATCGGCGGTGGCGCCTTGCTCGATGTGGAGATGCAGCGCTACTTTTACGCCATCGGCATCCCAATCTACCAGGGCTACGGGTTGACGGAAGCCGCTCCCGTGATTTCGGTCAACGCGCCACACGCCCACAAGCTGGGCACCTCGGGCAAGCTGGTGCCCAACCTGGAGCTGCGCATCGTGGGCGACGACGGCCGCGACCTGCCGCCCGGCGA
>JAADFT010000270.1 GCA_013152765.1 Calditrichota bacterium
GCTCCTGGTCGCGCCCGCAGAGCTCCCTGGCGCAAACCGAGGAGCCAATCGCATCCCGGCCTGTACTCAGGGCACGTGAGCTATTTGAGATTTACAGAGCAGAGCGAAGCAGCCCAAAAAGCGCCACAAAGGTCAATCGTACCAAGCCAGATCTCAACCCACGTACCAGCGGGACTCGGCTCCTTTGCGCGCCACTGGCGAGACAACAGCCGGGACCCCACAAATCCACTGCGTCGAGACGTGTACCCTACGGCCTGTAACCGAACTCGCGAATCAGTCGGTCCTTCTGGCGCCATTTTTCTTTGACACCTACCCACAACTCCAGGTACACCGGCCGTCCCAGAAAGAGCTCGATTTCTTCCCTCGCCTCCTTGCCCACCCGCTTGAGCGCTGCTCCTCCCTTGCCGATCAAAATCGCTTTCTGATTGGGCTTTTCCACGTAGATGGCCGCCCGGATGTAGTCCTTGGAACCCGGCCGCTCCTTGAATTCCTCGATCACGACCGTTGTGGAGTACGGGATCTCCTCTCCGTAGCGCTGGAAGATCTTCTCCCGGATGAGCTCGGCCACGAAAAACCGCTCCGGGAAATCGGTGACCATGTCGGGTGGGTAGAAAGGCTCACCCACGGGCAAGTGCTTCACCAACAAGGACTTGAGAAGATCTACGCCGTCCCGTTTCAAAGCTGAAATCGGTACAATCTCAGCAAAGTTGTAGCGACGCGCGCACTCGTCGATCAGTGGCAGGAGCTCGGTCTTGGGCACCAGGTCGACCTTGTTAATGGCAAGAATTGAAGGCTTTCCTTCCACACGCAGGCGCTCGAGCATCTGGAAATCCAGCTCGTGCGATTCGGGCACAGCCTCAATCATGAAAAGCACCACGTCGGCATCCTGAGCTGCTCGCTCGGCGCTCTTCAGCATCACCTCCTGCAGCTTGTAGCGCGGATCAAGCAGCCCCGGCGTGTCGAAGAAAACCATCTGGAAGTTGTCCTCGGAGAGGATCCCGAGGATGCGGTGACGGGTCGTCTGCGGCTTTGGTGTGACGATCGAGAGTTTCTGGCCGAGCAACGCGTTCAGCAGCGTGGACTTGCCCACGTTGGGCCGTCCCAGAATGGCCACGTACCCGGCTTTGAACTCAGGGCTGTGCTCCCCCGACTTGTCCTGCTTCTTTTCCTGATCTTCCACTGAGGGCATTTTCTCCTGGTTTAGACCGCTGATCGGCCGTTTTCTGTCAGGACTTTCGTGCTCGGTTCCGCTTTGCCCTGGATTCTCGGCCATCCCGCGTCCTCGCGGACTCCGCGGAAAGTCGTCCGATCGCCAGGCCCGTACCAAAACTTGCGTGAGAGCGACGTCGCCGCGCCACTGATTCCATGACGTTGAGGTCGGACAGCCCTGTTTCCCACCTGCCGGCACAGCGTCTGCGGCGAACGAAGCGCCACCCCCTGACGAAGCGCGTCAGGCGTTTCGCTCTGTACTGGCAAAATTCAATCAAACCTACCGGGCTTAGAGGAAAGACGCCAGCGTGTCGTTCTCGAACAGTCTGCTGAGCAACTCTTCCCCGCTGACGATCCGAAGCTCGTGCTCGTAACAGCCCTTTCTGAGGCAGCCTTCAATGATCCCGCCGTGCGGGAGCATCAGAGCAAACATTGGAGCGGAACACTGCCGGCAGCGCTCGTGCTCGTCCCGCAGCGACTGGCCGCAGTGCGGACAGAACAGCTCGACAATTTCGCCCTCGGGGATCTCGATGTCGCTGATGTTTTCAAAGCTGCCGTAACGCGGATCGAGGTACATGTCGCCTTCTTCGTCCTTGTAGCGTACACGCACGTGCACGGAGGCGTAGCCGCCAATTTTCACGCTCTCCTCCATCAAATCACAGCCGTTGGGACAGTGCGCGTGCGTGATGGTCAGCTTCTTCGGTGGAACTTCGATCTCGATCCGCTCTTTTTTCGCTTCCTCAGTCACCGTTACTCACCTCCTGTCCAGGCGCTCTTCGTCTTCAAGCCCAGCCCCGTCAACAGTTAACGCACTGGGATCCCTTGCTTCCCGTAGAAGTACTTGTTTGTTTCCGCAACGATGATTCCCGACAGGCCCAGCAGGCCAATCAGGTTTGGCACAGCCATCAGGCCATTCATGACGTCGGCGAAATTCCAGACCACCTCCAGCTTGTGGATCACAGCGCCGATGAAGACCATCACTGTGAAGGCAAGCCGGTAAGGCCGCACAGCAGCCTCACCCAGCAGGTACTCCAGCGATTTCTCACCGTAGTAACTCCAACCGAGAATCGTGGAGTAAGCGAACAACGCCAGGCCAATTGCCACGATGATTCCGCCCCACTGTCCCGGCAATCCCTGACTGAAGGCGCGCGTCGTCAGTTCCGCCCCGTTGTAACCGTGTGTCCACATGCCGGTTGTGAGAATGACAAGCCCGGTAAACGTGCACACGACGATCGTGTCGATGAACGTTTGCGTCATGGATACGAGCGCTTGCGTCACCGGGTTCCGCGTCTGGGCAGCGGCTGCGGCGATTGGAGCGCTTCCCAGGCCGCTCTCGTTCGAGAACACACCTCGCGCCACGCCCCAGCGAACTGCCTCCTTCACCGCAGCGCCCATGAAACCACCGATTGCTGCTGTACCAGTGAACGCGCCCTTGAAAACAAGTGCCAGCGCTGCTGGAATCGCCTTC
Organism: Calditrichota bacterium; assembly: GCA_013152765.1. Taxonomy (GTDB): domain Bacteria; phylum Zhuqueibacterota; class Zhuqueibacteria; order Oleimicrobiales; family Geothermoviventaceae; genus Geothermovivens. Next base: position 2,678 of record JAADFT010000270.1, read on the forward strand.
AGATTGAGAAGCAGGACCACCGTCGCTCCACCGATGTAGAAAACGATCATCACCGGGACCAGAAGCTCCGCCGTCCTGCCGATGCTCTTAATGCCTCCCAGCAGCACCAGTCCCGTGGCCACGGCCATCACGAGGCCGGTCATCCACGGCGTAACGCCGGGAAACGTGGCGCTCAGGGAGTCGGCCACCGAGTTCGACTGCACCACGTTGCCAATCCCGAACGCCGAGATCGACGCGAAAATCGCGAAAAGCGCCCCAAGCCACGGAAGACGAAGGCCCTTCGAAATGTAGTACATCGGGCCCCCGCTCATGGTGCCGAACTCGTCAACTTCCCGGTACTTGACCGCGAGCACGGCCTCCGAGTATTTCGTGGCCATCCCGAAGAGGCCCGTAATCCACATCCAGAAGAGAGCACCCGGTCCGCCAGCGACGATGGCCGTTGCGACCCCGGCGATGTTCCCGGTGCCGACGGTTGCTGCCAGGGCCGTCATCAGAGCCTGAAAATGCGTGATGTCGCCCTCGGCTGCGCCGTCCTCCTTGCGCTTCACAAGAGCAAGCCACAGCGAGTAGACGAGTCCGCGGAACTGGAGGCCGCGCAGACGAATGGTCAAAAAAACGCCCGTACCCACAAGGAGCACGAGCATGGGCGGGCCCCACACAAAGTTACTGATTGAACCGAGGAATGCAGCGACCTTTTCTTCGTTCATGCGCTACTCAGTAGCTGACGTGGTGTGAAAATCCCGGTTCCGTTACGAATCTGCATGGCTTGCAAAATAGAAACGGAGCTCAGTAAGCCTTAGCGGCAACCACGCGTCCGTGTGACGGCTTTCCACACAGGAGGCACTTGCCTTCCTCTGGCTCCTGGTCGAACGGGATGCAGCGAATTGTTGCCTTGGTCTCTTCCTGTAGCCTGTCTTCGCACTCTCTCGACCCGCACCAGTGGATCTTGAAAAAGCCGCCGGGCTCTTCGATTTTTTTCTTGAACTCCTCGTAGTCGTCCACCACGAACGTGTGGTCGTCTCTGTACTTACGGGCCCGCTCGAACAGAGACCGCTGGATGTCGTCCAGCAGCTTTTTGATTTCCTCGAGAATGCCTTCCTGCGACACCGTGATTTTCTCGCCGGTGTCTCGGCGAACCAGCACGGCCTGGTTGTTCTCCAGATCCCTCGGACCAAGCTCGACGCGAATTGGGACCCCGCGGGTTTCCCATTCGTTGAATTTCCAACCCGGCCGGTAATTCTCCCGGTCATCGATCTTGAACGTGACGGCCTCATCCCAGCCTTTTGTCAGCTCGCGAGCCGCCTGCTTCAAACGCTCCATTTCCTCGTCGCCACGCCAGATGGGCACCACGACAACCTGGAGCGGAGCGAGCTTTGGTGGCAGCACCAGCCCCTGGTCGTCGCTGTGGGTCATGATCAAAGCGCCAATCAGCCGGGTGCTCACGCCCCAGCTTGTCGCCCACACGTACTGCTGCTCGCCATTTTCGTCCTGGTAGGTGACGTCAAATGCTTTGGCGAAGTTCTGACCCAGATTGTGCGAAGTGCCAGCCTGCAGAGCGCGCCGGTCCTGCATCATCGCTTCGATCGTGTACGTGCGCACCGCACCGGCGAACTTCTCCTTTTCCGTCTTGTAGCCCGGAATGACCGGCATGGCCATGTATTCTTCGGCAAAAGTGCGGTAGATTTCCAGAATCTTCCGCGCTTCTTCCTCTGCCTCCGCCTCGGGGGCCGTGTGTCCCTCCTGCCACAGGAACTCGGTGGTGCGCAGGAACAGCCGGGTCCGCATCTCCCACCGGACCACGTTGGCCCACTGGTTGATCAACAATGGCAGATCCCGGTACGATTGAATCCAGTCCTTGTACATGGCCCAGATGATGGTCTCCGAGGTCGGGCGTACGTAGAGGGGCTCTTCCAGTTTCTTGCCACCGCCGTGCGTGACCACCGCACACTCGGGCGCGAAACCTTCCACGTGTTCCGCTTCCTTCTTCATGAAGCTCTCGGGAATGAAAAGCGGAAAGTAAGCGTTCTCGTGGCCCGTCGCTTTGAACATGCCATCGAGAACGCGTTGAATTTTCTCCCAAATCGCGTAGCCATTCGGCCGAATGACCATGCAGCCCTTCACCGGAGCGTAATCCGCCAGCTGGGCCTGCATGATGACGTCCGTGTACCAGCGTGAGTAGTCTTCAGATCGCTTTGTGATTCTCGCCATTTGCCTCCGACTCCGTCTCAGACTTCGTTTTCCGTGCAGGTTTCGAATCCGATCTGTTCGAGTTCAAGCTTTTCCAGAAGCGGCAAGGCGCAGTTGGCTGTGTCGGCCACGCCTTGCAAACAGTACAGTTCGCGCTTTCTTCCCCGCCGTTGACCTCGGAATTCCACGTCCACCAGAGCTGCGTATGGGCAGGAAACGCACCGGGGACTTGTGCTTTCGTCGACCCGAGTGGCCACCAATCTCGCGATCAAACCAACCGGGTCAGAGACCATTTCTTCTCTCGCGCCGCGCTCGATGAACTCGACCCGGGATGGGTTTTCAATCAACAATCGCCCGCGACTCATCCGGAGCGTGGCTTGACATTCGAAAACGTCGCCGCGCCTGAAACTGTGTCGTTCCTGCTGGTGCCCGCTCAGAGCCAGGTACAGACCGTCCTCCAGCTCAGTCCTCCCCACAAAAGCGTCTTCAAGCCGAACCAGGTAGCCGTTGAGCTGCAAGCGTTCGCCCTTCGGGTCCACTACCTTCCGCAAAAGCGGTCGCACCGACTGAACACGCGCGTAAATCTCGTGTCGCCGCCCTTCGGCCTCGTGCAGCCACTCGTCGAACTCAGCAACTTCTTCCAAGAACGCCTTGAAGGCCTCGGGAGTGAGTTGTACCGTCGGCTGGTAGTGCATTCTTGTGTCACGGTAGTGCGTGCAGCCGACACAGAGCCGCCCAACGTGCTTGAAACCGCGAACGCACGGTTGCCCCTTCTCGAAACGGTGGCAACGCCAACGGTAGACGATGCAACCGTTTGGGTAGCACCGTCTGGCTTTCAGCACGTGGTACGCGGACACGCGGTAATTGAAACGCGCGTGGCTTGGATGGCGGCAAGTGAAGACGTCCGTCCGTTTGTAGGGATTGCGCATGGGCCACCCACAAAAAGTTGTGCAAATGTACGGACCCGACGCCTCTTTGTCAAGGAGAAACACGGAACAGCGACCCTTTGGGAACGTTGCCGAAAGCGCGGAAAAGGGAGCTCGCCCCCGCGGTGGACTGACGAAATGCAGGCTAAAGTGAAGTAAAAGTGAGGTAGGATCGTCGGCGGAGGACAAGACCGAGGCTTGGAAGCAGCGAAACACCCAACCGCCCGGCACGGCAGTGACGTCAGGGGGACGTCGTGTCAGGTTCTCGCGCAGCCAAAAACAAATCGAGCCTGCACAGCAGGCAGGCCCAGGAACGCAAACTTACGAACCCGGCGAGCTCGTTCCCACCTTTTCCCGGTGGATTTTGCAGGACGGAAACGACAAGCCGAGACGCGCCCTTCCCCAAAGTCCGTCACTGTGTTTCCTGCTCGGACAGCAACTTCTGCAACGTGGCCTCGAAGGTCTTGTAGGCGTCGTCACCCCAGAGGACGTAAACCACACGTTCCAGACCGGTCTGCCCCTCTTTCAGGTAATCAAGCGTCGTCTTCAGCATGATTTCCGCGGCCCTGTCCATTGGGAAACCGAAAATCCCGGTGCTGATCGCCGGCAGCGCAATCGACTTGAGGCCGTGTTCATCTGCGACCCGCAAAGCATTTCGCGTTGCGTCTCGTAGCTTTCGGTCCTCGTCGCCTTCTCCCATTCGCGGTCCGACCGCGTGAATCACGTACTTCGCCTTCAGCTTCCCGCCTGTGGTGATCACTGCGCCGCCCACGTACGTTCCCCCAATGCGATCGCACTCTTCTTGAATTTCCCACCCGCCTTTCCGCAGGATCGCTCCGGCCACACCACCGCCCATCTTCAGCGCCGCGTTGGCGGCGTTTACAATCGCGTCCGTGTCCATTTCCGTAATGTCCCCCTGAATCAACTCCAGTTCGGTTTTCCCCACTTTTGTCTTCATCGCACTCCCTCCCATTTCCAGCCCAGCGAACTGCTTCTAAGTTTTGCTTCAAGTCTTACTCGGTCTTGCCCAGCGTAGCGTAAGAACGTGCCGGTTTCGCCTTTGCTTCCTCTGGCTCCGAACCGAGCTCTCTTCCCACTCTTCAATTGCCAGCAGCAACTGAAATTTCTCCGTACGCGCGGCAGTCGCTCCACACGACGGGTTAACTCTGCTACGCCAGAATGTCGGTAATTTCTCCCTGGGTTGGGCCCGCTTTAGCTGGCGCCTCCTCAACATAGCCCGGGGATTTGAACATCACCTTGCGCCTCTTGCCTTGCTCAGGCGAGAATTACGTAGTAGCCTTAAGCTGGGCTTTAACTCCCTGCTTCCTTCTCTTCAGCTGCGGTCAGAATCTCTCTGGCGCGCTTCAACTGTTGCTCGACGCTGGCCTTTCCCGTGCCGCCGTACACGTTCCGCCGGGACAGGCTGTTTTCAACGCTGAGGTAGTCGACAACGTCCGGACCAAAACGGTCGGAGAATCGTTGGAACTCGCTCACTGACCACTGCCCGAGGCCGATTCCCTGTTTCTCCGCCTCTTTGACCATGCTTGCCACGATCCCGTGTGCTTCCCGGAAAGGCACGCCCTTGAGAACCAGGTAGTCAGCCAGATCCGTTGCCAGCATCTCAACATCCACGGCCGCAGCCAGTTTCTCGCGGTCAA
>JAADFT010000271.1:0-821 GCA_013152765.1 Calditrichota bacterium
TGCTTTGTCTTTTGCCTTGTTTGTCTTCTTGTGCTCTGTCTGTTCCATCGCCCTATCCCCATTTCATCCCCGTATCTCTTCATGAGGTTGGCAATAAGTTCGCCCGCCGTATTCTTGGTCGCCCGTACGGGGTAAGCATGGGTAACGACAGCCGGGTTTGGCGCGTTGTTGCGAACTGTCCGAGGAGAAAGGGGGATGGTTGGAGATTTGGGGATGAGTGTTTTCTTTTCTGACTCGGTTGTTCCATCCCCCCATCTCCACTTCATCTCCATATCCCCTTCGAGGCTCGCAGGGAACCGCCCATCCCGAGCTACGCTGCCCGCACAGCAAGCCAAAACTGACTGGACGTCTTAAGAGGAATTTCTCCTTGGAATTAGCTGCTTTTTCGGATATATTAACCGCGGTTTGTGCGGAGCCTGGACTGCGTTTCGCGCAGTACCCCAATGGGAGCCCAAACCGCAGCAACGCAGGGGACGCAGAGCTAAAGGCAGAAACCGCTGGAAAGCCGTTTTCGGGCCCGGTGCCTGGGGTTCTTACGAAACCCTCTGCGATCTCTGCGGCTCCGTGCTTCTGCGATTTGTGACAGAATCTTTCTCGCCTGCCGAAACGAGCCGTTTGAGGGCAGCCCCGCGGAACGAGGGATGAACGCGACGCGTTCCATCATCCGCAAGGCTGCCGTTCTTCATTAGGAGCAAGTTCAAATGCCAAGAAGTGCCCGGTTGACAATTCTGGGATTGATCGCGGCCGTCGTGCTGGCGGGTTGCGCCTCGCCGGTTCGGCTTGCGCGGCACGAAAAGCCACGAGCGAGGAAGCAGACGCCC
>JAADFT010000271.1:837-5232 GCA_013152765.1 Calditrichota bacterium
CTGCAGCACGTGATTCGCGGAAGCATCTACGAGACCCTCGGCGATTTCCAGAGCGCGCTGCTGGAGTTCCAGGAGGCGCTCCTCTACGACTCCACGGCAGGCATCTACCAGGCCGTCGCCGAAAATTACCTGCGGCTGCACAAGATCGGCAGCGCCCTCCGCATGCTCAAGAAAGCGGCTCAGCTCGACCCCGACAACACCGACGTGCTGCGTTTGCTCGCCGACATCTACCAGCGTCAGGGGCGGCTGGACCGTTCCGAGATCGTGCTGCGCAGGCTGGCAGTGCTCGAACCGGACGATCCGGATGTGATCCAGAACCTGCTCGCGGTTTTGATCACCCGCGGCAAGGCGAAGGACGCGGCGAATCTGGTTGTCAGGCTGCTGCGGGAGGAGCGGATTGACCTGGACACCGCCCTGCGGATCGCCGAGATGCTGATGCGCAGCGGGGCCACGGAGGAGGCTTCGGGCCTGCTGGAGAAGTTCATGCAGGAAAACCCGGACGAAGAAGGGCCCTACCTGCTGATGACCGACCTCTACCTGCAGACTGGCGACACGTCCCGCGCCACAACCTTCCTGGAAAAGACGCTGGCGGAGCACCCGGACTTCGAGCAGGCGCGCAACCAGCTTCACGACCTTTACGTGATGGAGAAGGACTGGGGCGCGGCCCTGCGGCTCGTTCGGGAGCGTGTGAAGCGCGACTCCAACGACGTGGAAGCCTGGCTGCAGATGGGCCGCCTGATGGTGCAGCAGGGCGACACCACCGGCGCCGAAGCCCTTTTCAAGAAACTGGAACAACGGTTTCCGAAGGAAACACAGGTTTACGTGTCGCTGGCGGCTGTGTACCTGGCGCGCAAGGACACGAGCGCGGCCATCGAGATTTTGCGCACGGGCTGGCGGAACAACCCCCAGAATCAGGAGCTGCGGGACCGTGTGCGCGACCTGCTCGTCAAAGCGGGGCGCCTGGACGAGGCCATCGAGCTGGTGCGAAAATGGGCTGCGGAGGACACGTCCAATCTGGCCATGGCCCTGGAACTCGGCGACCTGTACATGGCCCGGGGGGATTCGAACAAAGCAGCCGAGATCTACTCCCAGATCCTCCACAGCAACCCGGATGACTGGCGGCCCTACTTTGCGCTGGGGCGCCTGCTGTACCTGAGGGCTGAGTACGACTCAGCGCGGACGCTGCTGCGCAAAGCCGCGGACCGGCAGAAGCGCTTTCCGGGCACCTGGATCATGCTGGGCCTTTCGTACTTGCGTCAGGACAGCCTGGAGCAGGCGCGTGGCGTGCTCGAGCAGGCTGTGCAAATCTTCCCGCAGGATCCCCAGATCAACTTCCTGCTCGGGAGTCTGCTGAATCAGCTCAACCGCTCGGAAGAGGCTTTGCCCTACCTTCAGAAGGCTGCTGAGACCGATCCGGAGAACATCGACGCGCTGCTCGGGCTGGCGGCGGCCTACGACAACCTGCACCAGTACGACCGCTGCGACTCGCTGTACAAACTGATCCTGAAAGTCAGGCCGGAAAATCCGACGGCCTTGAACAACTACGCGTACAGTCTTGCCCAGCGGGGCATCCGCCTGCTGGATGCCCTTGAAATGGTGGACAAGGCCCTGAAGGCCCAGCCCGAAAACGGCGCTTTTCTGGACACCAAGGGCTGGGTGCTCTTCAAGCTGGGCCGCTACCAGGAAGCGCTGGAGTACATTCAGAAGGCGCTGAAGACGCGCGCAAACTCTGCGGAAGTGTACGAGCACCTGGGCGACGTGTACGAGAAGCTGGGCAACCTGACGGAAGCCCGAAAAGCCTGGGAGAAGGCCTACGACATGGACAGCAGCCGGTCCTACTTGCTGGAGAGGATCGGCCAGCGATGACGAGGGCGGACATCCGGCCCGTTCGGAGAATTCTGCTGTGGCTGGGACTGGCAACGGCCGGGGCGATCGTGGCTGGTTGCGCGGGAAAGGCTCCGCGCCTGGAGGTTCGCGAAGGCGTGCCCTGGCCGGTTCTGTGCCGGAGCTTGCAGGACAGTTGGGGCAGGCTGAACACGTTTGAGTCGGAGCTGCGCTTTTCATTCGACTCGGAACTGGCGAGCCTGAGCGGGTGGGGCAAGATCGCCTACTCGAGCGCGGGCGTGCTGGTTTTGCAGTTGCGCGGTCCTTTGGGTGTGCGGGCCGCGGACGTCGTGGCGACGACGGACAGCCTGTGGGTGTACGTGCCTTTCCGGAACACGCTTTACGTCGGCGGGGCTGAAGACGTTCGTTTCGCGAAAGAAGACCCCGGGCAGTGGGTCCAGGCGCTTTTCGGACGTCCGGCGCTGCAGTGCGACGTTCCGGGCCAGTGGCGACCGCGAGGCGAAAAGCTGCTCACGATCGAGCAGGCGGGTGACCTGGGCGCGCGGCGGTACCTGGTTGACCGGGACGGCGGAGAGGTGCGGGAAGTGCGGTTCTCGTGGGGAGGCGGCCACACGGTGGTGGTCGAGTACGAGGGCACGAACCGCCTGAGCGGCTGTCTGGTTGCCCGGTTGGTGCGTGTGAAGAGCGACAGTCCGAAGGTTCGCCTGGCGATCGCTTACCAGAGGCCTCGCGTCAACCGCCGGATCAACTGGAAGCGCTACAAAGTGAGTTTCCCGCGTTCAGCGCGCCGCGTGGCCTTGCGGTCCATCTTTCTTGTGTCGGAACGCGTTGGTTCTGGGGTAGCTCAAGGAGACTGATGGCGGACGAACCGTACATTAGCGTTGTCATTCCTTTGCTGAACGAGCGCGAGTCGTTGCCGGAGCTGCACCGCCGACTTCACGAGGTGCTGACAGCCTTCGGTCGGCCGTACGAGATCCTGTTCATCGACGACGGCTCCACCGACGGCTCGTGGGACGTGATCAAATCGCTGCGGCAGCAGGACCCGCACGTGCGGGGTTTTTCGTTTCGTCGCAACTACGGCAAATCTGCGGCCCTGGCGTACGGATTCCGGCACGCGCGCGGGCAAATCGTGATCACGATGGACGCCGACCTGCAGGACGACCCGGCCGAAATCCCGAAGCTCGTGGAGAAAATCGAGAGCGGGTACGATCTGATTTCGGGATGGAAAAAGAAGCGGCACGACCCGTTAGGCAAGCGGATCAGTAGCAAGCTGTTCAACTGGGCCACATCGCTGATGTCCGGCATTCGCCTTCACGATTTCAACTGCGGGCTCAAAGCTTACCGGCGCGAGGTGATCGAGAACATCAACGTGTACGGCGAGTTGCACCGGTTCCTGCCCGTTCTGGCCCACTGGCAGGGATTTCGCGTTGGCGAGATGGTGGTGCAGCACCACCCGCGCCGCTTTGGCAAGAGCAAGTTCGGGATCTCCCGCGCCACGAGCGGCCTGTTCGATTTGATCACGGTGCTTTTCCTCACCCGCTACAGCAAACGGCCGCTCCACTTCTTCGGTGTACCTGGCCTGATTTCGACCTTTCTTGGCCTGATCATCCTCGCTTACCTCACCTACCAGCGACTCTTCGCTTCGGTTTACCTGAGCAACCGTCCGCTGCTCTTCCTGGGGCTTCTCCTGATCATCGTCGGTGTCCAGTTCATCTCGATTGGTTTGATCGGCGAAATGATCACGGAGACGCAGAAAGAGCGGCTGCCGTACGCAGTGCGCGAGGTTTTGGACTGAAAGCGGGCCCCGAGGGATGCGCATTGCCAGTGTAGGACCAGCGTACCCTTACCGTGGGGGCATCGCCACGTTCAACGCGCGGCTCTACCAGACCCTTCACGAGCGCGGCCACGACGTGTTTGCGCTGAACTTCACGCGGCAGTACCCCGGTGTGCTTTTTCCCGGCACCACACAGGAGGAACGCAGCCGGGTGGCGCCGCGCATTCCCTCCGAACGACTCCTGGACTCGATTGGTCCGTTGAGCTGGTGGCGGGCCGCCAGAAGGCTGGCGAAGTGGCGCCCGGACGCCGTCGTTTTCCACTACTGGATGCCTTTCTTCGCGCCGAGTTACGGAACCGTGAGCCGGCTTCTGCGCCGCCGATCCGGCGCCAGGATCATCTGGATTTGCCACAACATCACACCGCACGAGCGCCAGCCGGGCGGGGAGCTGCTTTCGCGTTTCGGCCTGCAAAGCGCCGACGCGTTCGTCGCCATGTCGAAGCCAGTGGAGCAGGACCTGCTGCGGTTTCGGCCCGACGCCGCGTACCGGCTTGTTCCGCATCCGGCCTACGATCCGGTGGGCGAAGTGTCGAAAACCGAAGCGCGGGAGAAGCTCGGCCTCGATCCCGAAGCCCCCGTGCTGTTGTTCTTTGGCTACGTGCGACCCTACAAGGGCCTGAAAGTCCTGCTTGAAGCTGTGCGTGAGGCCCGGAAAACCGTGCCGGTGCAGCTCGTGGTGGCCGGGGAGTTCTACGAGCCTTTGAGCAAGTACCAGC
>JAADFT010000272.1 GCA_013152765.1 Calditrichota bacterium
AAGTCGCGTGGGTGCTGGGGACAACTTCTTCGAGATTGGCGGACACTCGCTGCTGGCAACGCAAGTGGTCAGCCGGCTCCGCGAGACGCTCGGTGTCGAGGTCCCGATTCGTGCGTTCTTCGAACGTCCAACTGTGGAAGGTCTTGCCCGGGTGCTGGAAGACCTGGTGCGCCAGCAACGCGGCGTTAGCGCACCGCCGCTTGTGCGGGTTGAGCGAAGTGGCAAAGGGCTTCCGCTTTCCTTTGCTCAGGAGAGACTCTGGTTCCTGCACCAGCTTGAACCGGAAAGCGCCGTCTACAACATCACAGAGGCCCTTCGGTTCGGTGATGACTTTGACCCCGTGGCGTTCACCAGGAGCCTGGAGCAAGTCGTAAGGCGGCACGAGGTCCTGCGCACTACCTTTGCCGAGGAGAACGGACGGCCCATCCAGGTCGTCCACGAAGATTTCAGCCTGCCGGTACGGGTTGTCGACCTCGGCAGCTTAAACGAGTCGGAGGCCGCTGAAGAAGTTCACCGCCTGACGCGAATCGAGTCCCGTCGGCCCTTCGACCTGGAGCACGGTCCGTTGTTCAGGGTCACGCTTTTCGCCCTCCCGAACGGCGACTGGGGCGTGGTCGTCGTGATGCACCACATCATTTCCGACGGCTGGTCGATGGGCGTGCTGATCCGTGAGCTTGGGGCTGCTTACCAGGCCTTGAAGCGCGGCGAGGAACTCTCGCTGCCGGAGCTCGAGATTCAGTACGGCGATTTTGCCGCCTGGCAGCGCAGCTGGCTGCAGGGTGAGGTTCTGGAAAAAGAGCTCGACTACTGGCGCGAGCAGCTTGGGGACAGCCCCGGCTACCTGGAGCTTCCGACGGACAGACCGCGCCCCGCGGTGAAGACCTTCGCCGGGTCCAAGATCACCTTTGAGCTGGATCGGGATCTGAGCGAACAAATCCGTGCCCTCGGGAGGGCAGAAGGCGCCACACTTTTCATGACGCTTCTGGGCGCCTGGCAGGCGTTGCTCAGCCGCTACAGTGGCCAGACCGACGTCAGCGTAGGCAGCGTGATTGCCAACCGCAACCGCCGCGAAACCGAGGGACTGATTGGCTTCTTTGTGAACACGCTTGTCTTCCGCACGGATCTTTCCGGCAACCCGACATTCCGTGAAATCCTGCGCCGCGTCCGTGAAGTGTCGCTCGGCGCGTACGCGCACCAGGACGTGCCCTTTGAAAAGGTGGTGGAGGCAGTTCAGCCGGAACGCGACCTGAGCCACACGCCGCTTTTCCAGGTGATGTTCGTTCTGCAGAACATGCCGCTTGCCGCTGGTGGGTTGGGCGAAGGTGTGCGCGTGGAAAGCCTGGACGCCGACAGCGGCCTGACGCAGTACGACCTGACGCTCTCGATGCAGGAGCTCGGAAATGGACAGCTCGGCGGAATCCTCGAGTACAACACCGATCTGTTTGACAGGGAAACGGTGGAGCGTTTACTTACCCACTACCGCAATTTTCTGCGACAGGTGGCAACGAACGCTGAACTCAGGCTGGAAGAGATCGATTACCTGGAGGATTTCGAACGCCATTGTCTGCTGGTTGAATGGAACGACACGGAACAAACTTTCGCACACGACAAGTGTGTTCATGAGCTCTTTGAGGAAGCGGTAGACCGTAGTCCAGATGCTTTGGCTCTCATCGTAGGTGACGAAGAGTACACTTACAGTGACATTGAGGAACGTTCGAACCGGCTCGCACACTATCTCAGGGAGCGAGGCGTCGGTCCCGAGGTGATGGTGGGGATTGGAATGCAGAAATCCCTGGAAATGGTTGTGGCTTTCCTTGGGGTCCTAAAAGCCGGCGGCGCTTACGTTCCTCTTGATCCAGCCTATCCTGCGGAACGCCTCGAATTCATGATCGAGGACACCGGGATGCCGCTGTTGCTCTCCCAAAGCGATCTGGCTGATCGGTTCCCCGCAGGGCGGACATCCGTATTGCGTCTGGACACGATGGCTGAGGAGCTTCGGAATTATCCGTCGAGTCGGCCGTGGACCAATGCTGTGCCGGAGAATTTGGCTTACGTAATCTACACTTCTGGATCCACGGGGAGGCCCAAGGGGGTAATGGCTGTCCACCGTGGCGCTGTGAATCTGGCGGAAGCGTACATCAAGTTGTTCGATTTAGGTCCGGGTAAGAGGGTTCTCCAGTTCTTCTCCTTCAGCTTTGACGGTTCGGTTGTTGATGCATTTGCTGCTTTCGGGTCAGGAGCGACACTCTGCTACGCACCTCCAGAAGGAGCAATGCCCGGGCCAGAACTTGCCCGATTCATTCGGGACAAACACATAACGTATGCTATTCTTCCACCATCTGCGCTGACTGTAATGGAACCAGACGGTCTTGAGTGCTTGGAGGTGTTGGGTTCGGGTGGAGATGTCTGCACGCGAGACCTGGTTGCAAAGTGGTTGCCAGGCCGGAAGTTCTACAACGGCTACGGACCAACAGAAACTACGGTGGCCGTGTCTTTCTACTTCACAGGCAATCTTACGCCGGAGATGTTGAGTGTTCCGATTGGCAGGCCGCTGCAGAATTACCGAATCTTTGTCGTTGATAAAAGCATGAGACTTGTTCCTCAGGGGGTACCAGGTGAACTGCTCGTTGGTGGTGTCGGTGTAACGCGGGGCTATCTGAACAGACCAGATTTGACGGCTGAACGTTTTGTGCCCGACCCCTTTAGTGGGAAGAAAGGGGAGCGGTTGTACCGCACGGGTGACTTGGTACGTTTGCTGAAAGATGGCAGCATTGATTTTCTTGGACGGATCGACACCCAAGTCAAGGTGAGAGGGTATCGCATCGAGCTGGGGGAGGTGGAGTCCTCTCTGTCTGAACACCCGGACGTTCGTGACGCCGCGGTTGTTGCCCGTGATGACGGTCATGGGACCAAGACATTGGTGGCTTTCGTCGCCAAGAGACCTGGTAGCCAACCGGATGTGAAGGACTTAAGGGATCATCTGAGGGACAGGCTACCTGAGTACATGGTGCCATCCGGCTTTGTAATTGTGGACGACTTGCCGCTTACGCCGGCAGGAAAAGTGGACCGGAAGCAGCTCGCGAGAATCGATGTCGAGATTCTGGGTGTGAAGGCCGAACACGTCGCGCCGAGGAATGAGACTGAAGAGCAGCTACTGCAGATTTGGGAAGAGGTGCTGGAGCGTGATTCCATCGGGGTGCGCGACAATTTCTTTGAAGTCGGCGGTCATTCTCTGCTCGCCATTCGCCTGCTGAACGAAATCGAAAATCGTTTCGGCAAGCAGATTCCGCTTGTTCAGTTGTTTCAGAAGCCCACCATCGAGGGACTGGCGGAGTACCTGGAGAACGGCGACAGGGCGTCCACGGCACTCGTGGCCTTTAACGACCCCGGCGAGGGCACACCGCTCTTCTTCATCCACCCGTCTGGCGGAAGTGTGCACTGGTACGCGGACCTGGCCCGGGCATTAGGGCCGGACCAGCCGTTTTTCGGCATCAAGGCCCAGGGCGCCGAAGGCGAGGCCCCATTCCACGAGACCATCGAAGAAATGGCTGCCCACGCCGTGCGAGCAATGCGGTCTCGCCAGCCGCATGGTCCGTACTACTTCGGTAGCTGGTCGATGGGTGTGGTGATTGCCTACGAGGCAGCTCAGCAGTTGCTCCGCGATGGCGAGGAAGTGGCCCTGCTGGCAATGCTGGATCAGGGGCCTGAATTCCCCAGTGCAGTGCCTGACGACGACACAGAATTCCTGGCCGGCATGTTTGGGCCGCGCTTGAAGCTGAACTTGAAAAAGCTCCGCAAGAAGCCGTACGAAGAGCAGCTCCAGTTCGTGTTGAAGAAGGCCAAGAAGGCCAGACTCTTGCCGCCAAACGTGCGGGATGAGCAGTTTGGTGACTACGTGCGCCTTCTGAAAACTGAAATGATGGCGTGGAAGAAGTACCAGTTTAAGCCGTATCCAGGCAAGATTGTTGTTTTCCGTTCTTCCGAAAGACCCGAGACGCAAGACGAACCCTGGGATCTCGGTTGGGGACAGCTCGCTCAGGGTGGCGTAGAAGTTTTCGTCGTGCCGGGCAACCACAACACGATTTTATGGAAACCGAACGTTGAAGAGCTCGCGGAGGTGCTACAAACGATCGTGGGAGCCCAACGGGCTGTGAAGTAGCTGGCCACCGCGGAGTGCTGGCGGCGCTTCCGTCAGCTGAATCGGTTGCGCTACGTCGCTGGCAGTTTGTTCCTTGTTGGGTTCCGCTCGAGAGGGGCGAACTGTGTAGACGGGTCCCGGGAGATCGTGTGGCAGACTCGACTACGTCCGGAGTGGCACGTTTGGTTTGAGTGGCACGTTTTCTCAAAATGCAGTAAGTGGGCT
>JAADFT010000273.1 GCA_013152765.1 Calditrichota bacterium
CCGCTGGCCGAATCGTTTCGTTGGCTACGTAACAATTGATCCCACCTACCTGAGCGAAGACGAAGTGCTCCGCGAAATCAACACGTACCACGGCGAACTGCATTTCCCCGGCCTCAAGCCCTACTACCCGCGTAACGAACTGCCGCTAACACACCCTCGCTACGAGTCGTGGTGGCGCTACGCAGATGCGCACAACCTGTTCGCCTTGGTGCACTTCGACCTGGAGAAAACGGAGGCCGAGGTAGACGAACTGGCGGAGCGTTACCCGAACGTGCGGTTTCTTTGCGCGCACTCGGGCGCCACGTTCGACTTCGCCGAAATGGTAGCTGCCCTGGCGGCTCGGCACCCGAACGTTTTGCTGGAGCTGACGATCACGGCTGTTCCGCTGACTGTCATCGAGTTTCTGGTTGACAAGGTGGGGTCGAAGCGGGTTCTCTTCGGCACGGATTCCCCGATGCGAGATCCACGTCCCCAGTTCGGCTGGGTCGTCTACGCGGACCTGGACGTGGAGCAGAAGCGCGACATCCTGGGCCGAAACGCCGAGCGGTTGTTGCAGGGAGTGAGGTGGTGAGCACGACGAACAGGATTCATTTGAAGGACTGACATGCGCCTCGTCCATTTTTCCGACACGCACCTCGGGTTTTTCGAGTACGCCAGGATTGATCCCGAGACGGGTCTCAACCAGCGCGAGCAGGATTTCTACCGTGCGTGGTGGAAAGTCGTCGACGACATTTTGAGCGACCCGCCGGATCTGGTCATTCACGCCGGGGACCTGTTTCACACGCCCCGACCCACCAACCGTGCGATTCGGGTGGCCTCCGAGGGACTCAAGCAGATCGGCGAAGCTGGAATCCCCGTTGTGCTGATCTCGGGCAACCACTCGACCCCCCGGATCCGGGCAACCGGCTCAATTTTCGAAACGCTCAGCCTGTTCCCGAACGTGCGGGCTGCCTTTCGCGGCGTGTACGAGCGCTTCCGGGTGGGCAACGTGGCCGTCCACTGTGTGCCCCACTGCGCTACCGAGGAGGACATGCAGGCCGCGTTTGAAGCGATCGAGCTGGACGCGAAGGCTGAGTTGAACATCCTGGTGACGCACGGTTCCTGGCAGGGACGAACGGCTTACTCGATGGGTGAATTCAGCGAGCAGCGCATTCCCGACGTCGAGGCTCTGCTGGACGTGAGGTTCGACTACATCGCCTTGGGGCACTACCACCGCCGGGTGGACGTGAGCGACCACGCCAGCTACTCCGGTTCCACCGAACGCACCAGCCTGAACCAGAGAGACGCCGAGACCGGCTACCTGCGGGTGGAGTGGAAAGCGGGTGAGCTGCGGCGGGAGTTTGTGCCCGTGCCGTCGCGACCGGTGCACCGGGTAGAGCTGAGACCGACGCCGGACGCCGGGC
The DNA here is from genome assembly GCA_013152765.1 of Calditrichota bacterium. Classification (GTDB taxonomy): domain Bacteria; phylum Zhuqueibacterota; class Zhuqueibacteria; order Oleimicrobiales; family Geothermoviventaceae; genus Geothermovivens. The sequence goes on from JAADFT010000273.1 coordinate 1,404, forward strand.
CTTCGGAAATTCTGGCGGCCCTGGAACGCGAGGCCGCTCAGACCCCGGAGGGAGCCATCGTCGACCTGGCTTTGCTCGACATCCGGCGCGAAACCTACCTGAAGCTGGACCTGCGGGAGGTAGACCGGCTGTTTGAAAAAGCCCTGATCGTGGAGCGCTCCGTTCAACTGCGGAACGACGACAGCGAGGAACGGACTGCGGGGGAGATCGGAAGTTTGACAGAAGAGTTCGAGCGTTTTGTAGTGAGGAGGGACATGCTGCCGGACGATCGCCAGCGTTTGTTGAAGCTTGGTCTGGAATTCCTGACAGCCGTCACCGAAGAGCAGGGGGAGTGAGTTGGTCATCCGCGGACTCGAACTGAGGAACTTCCGCCGGTTCCGGCATGTGTCGCTCGAATTTCCGGAGAATCTGGTCGGGATCATCGGCCGCAACGGGGCGGGCAAAACCACGCTCGTGGAAGCCATCGCCTGGGGCCTGTACGGCACACGGGCGCTGACTGGCCTCGGCCGGGGGCGTCAGGACAAGGATTCCCTTCGTTCCGCCTTTGCTGCAGACGGCGAGCCGTGCTCGGTGGAGCTGCTTTTCGAAGTCGGGGGACGCGAGTACCGCCTGATCCGAGAAATTCGGGGCAAAGCCGGAACGGTGCACGCGCAAATCCAGGCGGATGGCGGCCGTGTGGAGGCCGATCGCGACTCCGGCGTGTCGGAGTTTGTGGAGCGCCTGGTCGGGTTGGACGCGGCTTCGTTCCGTGCCTCGGTGTTCGCGCGACAGCGGGAGCTGGCTGCTTTCACCGGGATGCGCCCGGAGGAGCGCAAGCGCACGGTGAACCGGCTGGTCGGGATCGACCTGATCGACCGGGCGCGGGCTCAGGTGAAGAGCGTCCGGCGTCAAAATGTGGATTTCGCCGACGGATTGCGGAGGTCGCTGGAAGATCTGGATGATCTGAAGCGGTCGCTCGAAGAAATTCGCACCCGCCGAAAAGAACTGGAAGCGAAGATCGAGGACGCGGAAAGACAGCTTGCCGAGCTCGAGGTCCAGAGAGAAGCAGCCGAGAAACGTTACGACGCCGAGCAGGAAAAAAAGACTGCCTACCTGCAGCTCGAAGGCGAGGTGGGGAAGCTGGAGGCTGCTCTGGACCAGCTCTTTAAGAGACTCGAAGCAGCGCGAGAGGAGCGGCAGCGTGCGGAAGCAGCGCTTGACGAGCTGAAGAAGCTGGAGCCCGAGCTGGAGCGCCTCGAACCCGCGCGTCAGCGCAAGGAGGAACTCGACCGAATTGCGGCCGAACGCAAGCGCTTGGGAGACCTGCGTTCTCAGCTGGAGGCTCGACAACGGGAGTTGAGGACAAAGCGCGAGCAGGTTAGCAAACTGGGCGGTGAGGTGGCTCGCCTTCAGGAAGAGGTGGCACAACTCGAGTCCCTGGCCGCTCGAGTGAAGCCTCTGGAGGAGACCCTGCGCGCCCTGCAGGAACAGCAGAGCAAACTGGCCGAGCATTTGGGCGGAATCAAGCGACAAGGCGAGGAGCTTCGCGGCAAGCGGGATGCCATCGTCGAGCTTGGCCCGGAGGGCCGGTGTCCCACGTGCCGCCGGCCTCTCGAGGATCACTACGAGCGGGTGCTGAGCGAGCTGGATGCGGAGCTGTCCACTCTACGAACCTCCTACAAAGAAGTCGAGCAGGAAAAACAGGCTTTAGAACGCCAGCGCAAGACGGTTGAAGCGGAATTGGAAGAAGCGCGTAAGGCGCTGAACAAGCTGGCCTCCCTCGAATCCCGTTTGAAAAGTCTGCAGGAGCAGTCAGAGGGGCTTAACACCGACATCGAGCGCCTGGAAAGCGAAGTGCGGAGTCTGCAGGAAGCCTTGAAAAGTGTGGAGGCTCTTGAGTACGACGAGCAGGAGCACGAAGCAATCCGCCGGGAAGTGGAGCGCCTGCAGAACTTGCAGAACCGGGCAAGTGCTCTACGCAGTCAGGCGGACAGGCTCGACGACTTCAGGCGTGATGTGGAGAACCTGGAGGCGGAAGTCAGCGCGAAGAAGTCGCTGTTGCAAACCAAACGCGAAGAGTTGACCCGGATCGGTTTCGACGAAGCGGCCTTCGAAGCAGCGAAGAGCAATCTGGTTCAGGCCAGACGAGGTTGGGATGCGGCCAGAGAAGAACTGGCAAAGCTGAAGGAAGCCCGCCGCGAGACCCTTGGGGCAATGAGCCAGATTCGCGAGCGCATCCAGAGACAGGAGCAACTGCGCGAAGAGCTAAAACAAATCCAGGCGAAGATTGCCGACCTGGAGACACTGGACGTTCTTTTTGACGCGTTTCGCAAAGACTTAGGCGGGCGGTTGCGTCCCCTCCTGGAGGGGCACACGTCCGAGCTGGTCCGCCGCACCACAAACGGCCGCTACGTACTCGTGAGTTTAACCAGCGACTACGACCTGCTGCTGTACGACCAGAATGTGCCCTACCCACTTAGCCGGTTCTCCGGGGGCGAGCAGGACCTGGTGAACCTGTGTTTTCGGGTGGCCATCAGTCGGGTCGTTGCGGAACGCTCGGCCCGCAATCCGGTGAATTTCATCGTGCTGGACGAGGTCTTCGGCTCGCAGGATGAAGAACGCAGGGGGCAAATCCTGGAGGCCCTGCAGGGGCTTTCTCACCAGTTTCGCCAGATTTTCCTGATCACCCACATCGAAAGCGTACGGGATGCCCTGCCGGTGGTGCTGGAGGTGACGGAGAAAGGGCCAGAAGAGAGCGTGGTGAGAGTGGTGTAGGGCCCTGCTGTGAAATCGGGCAACACGGTACCTTACTCAGGTGGGGCTAATCAGGGCTGACCCGCTGGTCGGCCGGCCGCGGTCGACAAACGAGTTTGTCGAGATCCCTCCCCTATTCGACCGCCGGCTCCCTTTGCGAGAGGCCAGGAACCGCAGGAGTCAGCCCGAAATGCCCGAAACAAGTAAAGAA
>JAADFT010000274.1 GCA_013152765.1 Calditrichota bacterium
TTCGGACAGCCCGCCCACCTCGTTCAGGATGGGCTGTTCCGAACTTCGCTGCGGGTCGCTTCGGCCGCCGATCCTGCGGTTGCAGCTTGGACTCCAGGCTGGAGCACGTGGCCGGTTGGAAACCACCCAGTTCTTGCCCGCGCAGGTGACGGCTCCCCCCTCGCCGGCACTCCTGTACAGGTGTCGGCGGACTTCCCGTGGAGCGCACCTGGTCGGCCTTACACACGCGTGGGTTACACTTCGGGAGCGTACGGTTTGAGCCAGGTGGCTGTTCGCTTTACAGAACAGGTGCACTCGGGTGTTCAGCTCTGGCTGGAAGGTGCCCACGACCTCTACGAAGGTTACGAGCCTTTCTCGGGATTGCGAAACCAGCTCTACGTGTGGCGGCTCGACTGGTCCGCTACGCCCGTTTTACGGTTGCGTTACTGGGGCAGACACTTCGCCAGGGATGTGGATTCTCCTGGCCTGACCTCGGAGAAACAGGCCCTGGGCACCTCTCTGCCTTTCCTGCCACTTGTTGCCAAACACCGTAAGGATTCCTGGACAGACCACGTCCTGGAAGCAACGTGGAGGCCGGACTCGCTTGGAGAGCGCGAACTGACGATCACGGCCGCGGCCGGACGAGGCACGGCAGAAAGAAGTTACTGGGACCTGAAGTGTCCGGCTTTTGTCAGCAAATTGAGTGAAGGTCAGCTCCACGTGTCTTTCAGGCGCAAACGCCTGCGGATTCTGGGCTCAATCGATCGTTTTCGGGAACAGCCGGAAGGTGGCACGGGCGAGACCTGGATGGCGTGGCGTGCGCGGGTGTCGCAGCGCCTGTCCGGAATTCTCGGCGGTGACGTCGAGCTGGGCGCTGGACTCGGAGGCGGTGCCAGCAAAGGATTCCGGAAGGCCGGACCAGAGGCTTTTCTCCGTTTTGGTAGGGCTTTCGGTGCTGTTCGTGCGGAAACCGAGCTGCTCACTGACACGTGGCTACCTTCTCACGAATTGCTTCCGTGCTCGAAGCTGAGCTCTCGTGCCGGTCATCTGACCCGCAGGACGAAGGCTACCTTTCGCCTGAAGAGCGGCTCCGAGGGCTGGAGCTGGCTCGCTCACCGAAATTGGAGCTGTGCGTGCATCAAACCTGCCCCAGGTGACCCACGATGCTGAAAATGGCTTTCGTTTTTCGGTTTCCAGCCGTACCAGTGCTCTGTTCTCGTTAGGCGTTGCTCGCCCGGCGACGCAAACGTTTTTCGGTCGGGCAAAACTGGATTTCTACTCGAATCCGTTGCCCGGTGTCCCTCATCTTTACGCTCTCGTCGCCGCAGGCGCGCGCCGCCTGCTTTTCCAGGGGGACCTGGATGTACGCGTACTCGGGCTCCTGGAGTTCATTTCCGAACGGACGTCGGTTTTGCCACTCGACTACTTCGGCTACGCGGATTCCCCGGCCGGGTTTTCTGCCCCCGCCGGTGTGAATCCCTCCGTACGTGTCGTGGCCAGATTCAAAGACGCCCGGTTGTTTTTCCAGGCAAGCCAGCTTTTCGGGAATCGCTTGGAGCGGGCCCCTGGTTTTCTCGACGATCCGCTCTCCTACCGCTGGGGCATCTGGTGGGAATTCTGGAATTGAGCTTCGAGAAGCGGGACGAAACAACCGGAGCGCCGGGGTGTCGATGCTGAACACGCAAGAATCTCTCCGCTTTAGGCACCTTGGATCCGCGTGAAGAAGTGAAGCGAGGTTCTCTGTGAGCAAAGGCATTTTGCACGAGCTTGTCGAACGCGTTTCGGGAGAGGCTGCTCGCAGGACTGTCACGGATGTTCGAATCGGCCTGGGGTACACAGCTGTGTTGCTCGACTCCGGGGGCTGCGGTCTCGCGTACTCTTTTCGCGCCGAGGCTGGCGTCACCTGCAGTCTTCTGGACGAGGCGGGTACGCTGGCTGGGCGACCTGCCTCGGAGCTGCTGACGTGGCTCTTGAAGCCGAACGTGCTGCAGAGCGCCGTGGGACTTGCCACCGTGAACGCGCTGGTGCACCCAGAAAAGGACCAGCTCGTCAGCGGGGATCTGGCCGATTTGCTCGCTGTCGAGCCCGACTGGACTGTTGGCATGGTCGGCTACTTTGGTCCGGTGATTACCAAACTGCGCGAGCGGGCCAGCCGAGTTCTGGTTTTTGAACGGCGCGTGACCGATGAGCCAGACGTGTACCCGGATTGGGCTGCTTTTGAACTGCTGCCCCACTGTCAGGCGGTGGTAATTTCCGCCACCACCCTGATCAACCACACCTTTGATTTGCTCTGCGAGGCCGCGCGCTCCGCGAATGTTCTGGCCGTACTCGGGCCGTCGGCGCCTCTTCTGGCGGAGCCCTTCCGCCGGCGCGGGGTGACTTACGTCTCAGGTGTGGTAGTGCGCGATTCGACGCGCGTGCTGCAGATCGTCAGCCAGGCGGGCGGCACTCGCAACTTCAGGGACGCTGTCGAGCGGGTGAACCTGGTCCTCAGTGGTACGTGAGTTGCCTGTCGCGCGTATTCGTGCAACAACTCTCCGACGCGGACGGGTGGCGTCGCTGGTAAACCCGCTCTGACTTGGGAAAGAAAATCGCGCTGTGTGATGCAAAGATTCTCAGGATGGCTGAGTTTCGGAGGTGCAGGATGCAGGTGGGATTCGTCGGTTTGGGCAACATGGGGTCCGCCATGGCCAATCTCGTGGCGGAAAACGGCTTCGACGTGATTGGCTGGGAGATTAACCGTGAGGTAGTGGAACAAATCACACGTGAACATCGCAACGAGAGATTTCTGCCTGGCGTGGAGCTTCACCCGAAGCTTCGCGCAACGCAGGACCTCGGCGAGGTGGTCGCTTCCAGCGATGTGCTCTTCGTTGCCATCCCCTCCGTGTTCATTCGGAAAACGCTTGAGCCTGTCGCGGACAAGTTAGCTCGCACCACGATTGTGGTGAACCTGGCAAAGGGGATCGACGCGGCCACCATGATGACTGCGTTTCAGACGCTGGGTCTGCTTTTCCCGCAAAATCCGCATGTGATGCTGTCCGGCCCGTCGATCGCCAACGAGTTTTCCAGGGGCATGCCAACTGTGGTCGTTCTGGCCGGTCGCGACAAGGTGACACTGATGGCTGTCGCTCGACTCCTCGACAACGACCACTTCCGGACCCGATTTTCCGACGACGCGATTGGTGTGGAGCTGGGAGGTGTTCTCAAGAACATCTACGCCATCGGCCTGGGCATTTTCGATGGCAAGGGGATCCGCAGTGTGAATTTCCGGTCGTCGTACCTGACCATCGCCCTCGAGGAAATGACCAAGATTGGTGTTGCTCTCGGCGCCCGGCCACAGACGTTCGCCTACCTGGCCGGGATGGGCGATCTGCTGGCTACCTCGCTGAGCGAACACAGTCACAACCGCAGGATGGGTGTGCTTCTGGCGAAGGGCTACGACCTGGGGCGCATTCGCCAGGAAATGGGTGTGCTGCCGGAAGGGTACAACACGCTAAAGACCGCGTTGACGATCGCGGAGAAGTACCACGTTTCCGCCTCGCTGGCCAAGTGCCTGTGGGACGTGATTCACGGGCGCTACGAGGCCGAGAAATTCGTCTACCTGTTCATTCGGGATTTCATCCAAGGGGAGGGCGAAGCATGAAGGCCGTTTTGGCTCTGGACCTGGGCACCACGGGGAACCGGGTGATTGCCTTTTCACGCGACGGCGAAATCCTCGCCAAGTCGTACTACGAATTTCCGCAGATTTTCCCAAAGCCGGGCTGGGTGGAGCACAATCCCCAGGACATCGTTGACACCACCTTTCGCGCTTTGAAGGATGTCCTGAGCGAGGTGGGAGCTGAGAACGTGGAGGCAATCGGGATCACGAACCAGCGCGAAACCACAGTTCTGTGGGACCGCCGAACCGGGAAGCCGATTTACAACGCGATCGTCTGGCAGTGCAGACGAACGGCGGACATTTGCAAGCGTTTGGCTGACCGTGAGGACGTCATTCGTGCAAAAACGGGTTTGCCGCTGGATCCGTACTTTTCTGCCACAAAGATCCTCTGGCTGTTCGAGAACGTTCCCGAAGCGAACAAGCTGGCAGAGAGCGGTAACCTGGCGTTCGGCACGATCGACACCTGGATCCTGTGGAATTTGACCGGTGGGAAGGTTCACGCGACAGAGCCCAGCAACGCGTCGCGCACCCTGCTTTTCAACATCCGTGAGAGGCATTTCGACGCGGAATTGCTGGACATTTTCGGCGTGCCCGAAAGCATTTTGCCGGAGGTTCGGCCGAGCGGAAGCGTGTTCGGCGAAACGGAGCCATCCCTCACTGGCGGGCGGGCCATTCCGATCAGCGGCATCCTGGGCGACCAGCAGGCGTCGCTTTTTGCCCAGGGCGGATGGCAGGAGGGCGTGGTCAAGAACACGTACGGCACGGGGTTGTTCGCCATGACCTCGACCGGGAACACGCCGGCGGAGCCGGGGAAGCTTGTGAGCACGGTAGCGTGGGAAATCGACGGCGAGACGACGTACGCTCTGGAGGGCAGCGTTTTCGTGGGTGGTTCGAGTGTACAGTGGTTACGCGACGGGCTGAAGATCATCGAAAATTCAGCCGACACCGAACCTCTGGCGACATCTCTTGCCTCGAACGAGGGCGTTTACTTTGTGCCGGCGCTCGTTGGCCTCGGAGCGCCGTACTGGGATCCCACAGCCCGGGGCATGATCATTGGACTCACGCGTGGCACCAGGCGCGAGCATCTGGCCCGTGCGACCCTGGAAGCCATTGCCTACCAGACTCGGGATGTGGTGGAGGAAATGCAGAAGCTCGTCGGGAAGAAATTGAGCACGCTCCGGGTGGACGGCGGTGCCAGTCAGAACAACTTCCTCATGCAGTTTCAGGCCGACATCCTGGACGCTGTGGTCGAGCGACCGGTTGTAACCGAAACCACAGCTCTCGGCGCAGCCGGAATCGCTGGCATCACGGCTGGCGTCTGGACGTGGGACGACTTTCTCAGCGTTCGCAAGATCGACCGTGTGTTCGAAGCCAGCCTTGGCCAGGAAGAGCGCGAGCGTTTGTACGCGAAGTGGAAAGAAGCCGTGAAGCGCGCTCGCGGCTGGGCGGACGTGTAGGTCTGTGGTTGGGCTCGGGCTGAAAGATGTGCGAAAGGAGTTCGGGGGGCAAATCAGGTGTAAACCCGCCGGAATCGGTTGGGGTCGAATCGATTTCTGGCAATTCCCACCTGAAGCCGCTGTATGGCGTTCAGGCGGCGCGGTCGGTGTAGACTCGCCAATCCTGGATGTCTGACTAACTGGCGCAGATGACTTCTACTACCGCGAAGAGCTGGTTCTTACGTTGTGCGGGAATGGAATTCGGGGGGGCAATT
>JAADFT010000275.1 GCA_013152765.1 Calditrichota bacterium
CCCGGCGTTGTTCCGAAAGGATCCGGCACGAAACGCTCGGCAGTCAGGTCGGGTCTTCCCAGGTAGCCGCGCGCCAGTCCCTCGCCACCGATGTAAAGCTCGCCCGGCACGCCGACGGGCACGGGCTCCATGTCCCTGCCCAGAACGTAGAGCTTCGCGTTGGAAATCGGCTTACCGATCGGCGGTCCCTGGAGGTACTCACCTTCGCAAAGATGCGCCGAAGCACAGACCGTCGCTTCGGTTGGTCCATAGGCGTTGTAGAAGCGTCGCCCGGGAGCCCAGCGTTTCACGAGGTCTCCACTGCATTTCTCACCGGCCACAACCAGAGTCTTGAGATCCGGCAGGTCTGCCTTCGGTAGCACCGAAAGCACAGAGGGCGGAATCGTGGCAATCGTAACCTTCTGGTCGCGCATGGCCCGCACCAGGTCGTCGCCCGACGCTACGGTCTCGCGGTCCACGAGCACGAGACTCGCTCCGCTCAGCAGAGCCATTACTGCCTCCCACACCGAAGCATCAAAACTGAGCGACGAGAATTGCAGGACCCTGCTTCCCGGGCCGACGCCGAACTCCCTCTGCTGCCAGCGCGCGAGGTTGCACAACCCACGGTGGTGAAGCATGGTTCCCTTCGGCCGGCCGGTGGAACCGGAGGTGTAAATCACGTACGCCAGATTCTCCGGCACGGCCCCGCTGGCGGGACGGGTGTCCGGATGCTCGCTGATCTGGGGCCAGTCCCGGTCGAGGCAGATCATCTGCACGTCTTCAGGTGTCGGCAGCACATTCAACAGCGGCTCCTGCGTCAGCACGATCCTGGCTCCGGAGTCCTGAATCATGTACTCCAGGCGCTCCTTCGGGTAGGCGGGGTCAAGCGGCACGAAAGCCCCACCAGCCTTCAGGATGCCGAGCAACCCGACAACCAGTTCCGGACTGCGCTCTACAGCCAGACCGACAAGGACCTCAGGACCGACACCCTTCTCCCTCAAGTAGTGGGCGAGCTGGTTTGCCCTGCGGTCAAGTTCTGCGTACGAAAGGCTTTCCGACCGGTAGCGAACGGCCTCTGCATCCGGCTGAGAATCGGACAACTCCTCAAACCACTGGTGGGCGCAAGTTTGAGCCGGAAAATCGGCCTCCGTCTGGTTCCACTCCACCAGAATCTTGTGGCGCTCCGCTTCGGTAAGCAGCGGCAAACGCCAGACCTTTTCGTCCGGGTTACGAACGATGGCATCAAGCAGAACTTGAAACTCGTCAAGCATGCGCTCGATGGTAGAAGCATCGAACAGCGCTGTGTTGTACTCGAAGGACACGCCCAGACCGTCGGCCGTCTCCATGGCCTCCAGGGTCAGATCGAATGCTGCGGTCCCGCTCGACAGCGAGATTGGCTCGAGCTGCAGCTCCGAGAGCTTCAGTTGACCAACCGGGACATTTTGCAGCGCAAACATCACCTGGAAAATCGGGGCGTGACTGAGATCGCGCGCAGGCTGAATTTCTTCCACCAGCTTCTCGAATGGCAAATCCTGGTGAGCGTACGCACCAAGAGCCGTCTCGCGAACGCGTTGCACCACTTCCCGGAAGCTCGGGCTTCCGTCGAAGCGCGTGCGCATGACCAGCGTGTTCACAAAGAAGCCGATCAGCCGCTCGGTCTCCGAAAGAGTGCGGTTGGCAATCGGCGTGCCCACAAGGATGTCGTCCTGGCCGCTGTAGCGGGCAAGCAGCGTTTGAAACGCAGCCAGCAGAGTCATGAACAGGGTTGCGCCTTCCTCGCGCCCGATTCGGCGGAGTCCGTCGAGAATTTCCTTGCTGTACAGACGCGATTTGCGCGCACCTTCGAACGTCTGGACGGCCGGGCGTGGCCGATCCGTAGGCAGCTCCAGTACCGGCGGACTTCCAGCAAGCTGCTCCTTCCAGTACCGGAGTTGTTCTTCCAGGACTTCCCCGCTAAGCCAGTCCCGTTGCCACTTGGCGAAGTCGGCGTACTGGATCCGCAGCTCTGGCAGCCGCGCTTCAAGCCCCCGAGACCGCGCGTCGTAGAGCTTGGACAGCTCGTCCACGAAAATGCCGATGGACCAGCCGTCCGAAATGATGTGGTGCATCGTGAGAACCGCGATGTGGTCCTGCTCTCCAAGGCGGAACAGCACGGCGCGGAAAAGCGGTCCCTGGGCCAGGTCGAACGGCCGCCGAATCTCTTCCAGAATGCGCTTCTGGACCTCTTCCTCCTGCCTCTCACCGGAAAGCCCCTGCAGGTCCACAACTGGCAGGTGAACCTCGAGATCGTCCAGGATCTCCTGCCTCGGCTTCCCACCGTCATCCGGGAAGCGTGTGCGCAACACTTCGTGCCGCCGGACCAGGTCGTGAATGCTCTCGCGCAAGGCGTCCACGTCGAGCTGGCCGCGGAGACGAAGTCGGAATGTTGTAGAACGGGTTCCCAGGCTCGAGCTGGTCCAGGAACCAGAGACGCTGCTGCGCGAACGAGAGCGGGAGTTCGCCATCCCTGGGCACGGGTTCAAGCGGCGGTTTCGGGAGCTTCACCTGCTCCGCCTTCCGCGCGTCGATCAGCGCCGCCAGCTCACGTACGGTGGAGTTGGCGAAAAGGTCGCGCAGCGGCAGCTCAACGTCGAAGACGTCGCGAATTCGAGACACAAGCTGCGTGGCGAGGAGCGAGTGACCTCCCCGGGCGAAGAAGTCGTCCCGGGCCCCCACCCGCTCCACGTTCAGCACCGAAGCCATCAGCTCCGCCAGCAATTCCTCCGTGGGGGTCCGCGGTTCCTCGTACGGCTCTCCCAGGGTTACGCCCACCTCTTCCGGTTTTGGCAGAGCTCTCCGGTCGATTTTTCGGTTCGGCGTGAGCGGCATGGCGTCGAGGTGAACAAAGGCCACGGGAACCATGTAGTCGGGCAGTTCGGCCTTCAGGTAGTCGCGGAGAGCCTCGACGTCCAGTTCCTGTCCCTCCTTGGTCACGACGTACGCGACGAGCTGCTTCTCGCCGTTCTCGGAAGCCCACGCCTTCACAGCGGCTTCCTGAACCTGCGGGTGGCCCGTCAGCACGGACTCGATCTCGCCAATCTCAATTCGGTAGCCGCGGATTTTCACCTGGAAGTCCACTCTGCCCAGGATCTCGATGCTGCCGTCCGGGTGGTAGCGCCCGAGGTCGCCTGTCCGGTAGAGACGTGCACCCGCTTCGCCAGAAAACGGATCGGGCAGGAACTTCTCCGCCGTAATGTCGGGCCGGCCCAGGTAGCCGCGAGCAACTCCAGCACCGCCGATGTAGACCTCCCCCGGAGCTCCCACGGGAACGGGTCGAAATGCCGGGTCGAGCAGGTAAACCTGAACGCCGTTGATCGAGCGTCCTACTGGGGCTGTGGCAGATCCTGGAACGCGCTCCGCCACCACCTGCCAGGCGCAGCCAACCGTTCCCTCGGTTGGGCCGTAGCCGTTGAGGAAGCGGCGTCCATTGGCCCAGCGTTCCACCACGTCCCAGGAGCAGCTCTCCCCAGCCGAAATCACCGTACGCACCGAATCGAGACCATCCGGAGAGAGCACTCGCAGCATGGTCGGCGGGAGCGTCACCACGGTGAGCTTGTTTTCCCGGATGTACGCGCCCAAGGCCTCCGCCGACATGGCCGTGTCGCGGTCGACCACAAACGTCGTACCGCCGCTGAGGAGACCTTCGAAAAGTTCGGCCACGGAGGCGTCGAAACTAAAAGACGCGAACTCGAGAACGCGACTCTCGGGGCCAACCTCGAAATCCCGCAGAATCGTGGCCATCAGGTTGGCCAAACCAGCGTGTTGCACGAGCACTCCCTTGGGCCTCCCCGTCGAGCCGGAGGTGTAGATCACGTAAGCAAGGCTCAGAGGGTCAATTTCGATCCCAAGGTTCTCGCTGCTCTGCTTTTCGATTTCCTGTGCGTCCGAATCCAGCCGCAGGAGGTCAACCTCAAGATCTTCGAACAGTCCAGCAAGAGCGTCCCGTGTGACAATCGTCTTGGCCCCGGAATCCGTCACCATGTAGCGGAGGCGGTCCTTCGGGTAGCTCGGATCCAGGGGAACGTAAGCGGCTCCCGCTTTCAGCACGCCAAGGATCGAGGCGACAAAGTCAGCCGATCTGTCGAGCGAAATTCCTACCAGGTCTTCCGGCCCAACGCCGAGGTCCCGGAGCCGTCGGGCAATCTGGTTGGCACGGCTGTTCAACTCCGCGAATGTCCAGGATGCGTCGGGAGCCACAAGACCAATCTTGTCGCTGTTGTTCGCTGCGACGTCTTCAAACCAGGCCACAACTGTGGGTGCTGGCGCACGTACCGGGTCCTGGTCACGGTTCCAGTCCACGACGATCTGACGACGCTCATTCTCCGTAAGCAGGTCAAGGTCGCCGAGACGCGCACCCGGATTTTCAGCCAGAGACGCCAGCAGTTGCTCCGTGTGCGACAGGATTTCCCGGACAGCACGTCGGCTGAAACGCGTGCCCTCGAAAGCAACCGTAAATCCAAGCCGCTTGCCCGGTCCGGAGACGATTGTCAGCGGGTAGTTGGTCTGGCCGTACGTGGAGACTTCCTCAATTTGCAGGCTGCTCCGCTGCTGGGCCAGGGTCGTCTCCACCGGGTAGTTCTCGAAAACGGTGATGCTTTCGAACAGGGCCGTGTCGCGCGGGACGTCGCTCCACCCCTGGATCTGCACAAGAGGAGTGTACTCGTACTGCCGAATTTCGGCAAGCTGGCGGTGCAACTTCTGCAGGAATTCCACGGCCGGCGCGTCGTCGTCGATCTGGACGCGAACTGGCAGGGTGTTGATGAACAGACCCACCATGTTCTCCACGCCCGGAAGTTCCGCCGGTCGTCCAGACACCGTCGTGCCGAAGACGACATCCTTCTCGCCGCTGTAGCGGGAGAGCTGCAGCGCCCAGATACCGTTCACCAAGGACCCAATCGTTACCTGACTGGTGCGTGCCAGCTCTTCCAGCCTGGTCGACAGTTCTTCGGAAAGGAAGTAGCGCTCTTCTCCGTACGCAATTCTGTCCGGATCCGGCTCGCTGTTCAAAAGAGGCGTAGGCGCGTGGAAACCGCTCAGAGCCGCACGCCAGTACTGCTCCGCCTCTGCCGGATCCTTCGACTTCAGCCAGGCAATGTAGTCCCGGTACGGACGTACAGGCGGAAGCTGCACGTCCTGGCCCTTGGCAAAACCCTCGTAGAGCTTGAACAGCTCGCCGAGCAAAATCGGCAGCGACCAGCCGTCCACCAGGATGTGGTGGTGTGTCCAGACGAAGTAGTGGCTACCGTCGCCGAGCCGAACAACCGCGAGCCGGAAAAGCGGAGCCTTTCCCAGGTCGATGCCAGCCGCCCTCTCTCGCTTCAAGAGCTCGTCGAGATCCGGGCGGACCGAGTCCGCAGGTGCAGCAGACCAGTCCAGGTACTCAAGCGGCAAATCCACGGACTTGTGCACGACCTGGAGAGGTTCGTCCAGATCTTCCCAAACGAACGACGTCCGCAGGATCGGGTGTCGCTCCATGACCTTCTTCCAGGCCTTTTCGAAAGCACGCAGGTCGAAATCCCCGCGGAGCCTGCAACTGAATTGCTCCACGTAGACACCCGATTCCGGCTCGTAAAGACTGTGAAACAGCATCCCCTGCTGCATCGGCGACAGGGGGTAAATGTCCTGAATGTTTTCCGTCATCACCCCATCCGCGTTGGTTTAGGACCGGCCGAGTTTCTGCAGAACCTTGTTGAGTTTCTTCGCGTCCAGATTGGCAAGTGGAAAGTCAGCAGCCGAGGGCGTGGCCTGCTCTTCGGCCTTCGCAGCCGTAATCAGCTGGCGCAGCTCCTCCGAGAAAGCCTGAGCCAGCGCTTCCATCGACTGCCGCTTGTGCAGATTCTCGCTGTACGTAAAGTTCACCCTGAGAACACCACCGGCAACGCTCGCAGTTACGTCCAGCACGTAGTTGCGCATGCCCCCGGGGTCACGGTCAGGACCCGGAGACTCCGTCGCCGGCGCGAACACCTTGTCGTCCCGTACAACCTGATCAAATTGTCCCAGGTAGTTGAAGCTGACCTGCGCCGTGGGCACCGCCCCGAGACGACTTCTCACTCCCTCATCCTTGTTCAGGTAACGCAAAAGACCGAAGCCAAAACCCCGATTCGGAATCCCACGCAACAATTCTTTGGTTTTCCTCAAGCCCTCCACCGGGCTGGCAACGCCCCGACGGTCCAGCAACACCGGGTAGACAGTCGTGAACCATCCCACGGTCCTGGAAACGTCGATTTGTTCGCCGAACAGGCTTTCGCGCCCGTGCCCCTCCAGGTCCACCAGGACTCTGAGCTGCCCGGACCAGCGGGCGAAAGCCCCGCCCAGCGCTGCCAGCAGGATTTCTTCCACGCTCGCTTTCTGCGCAGCGGGCACTTCCTTCAGCAGGGTCTCCGTCTCAGACGGCGTGAGACTGACGGTCACGGACGTGGCTGAGCGCTCGTCGTTCGTCCCGCCCGGAAAGTCCAGGGGCAGCGGTCGAACAGGTTCCTCAGCGAACGCTACCCAGAAATCGACCTCCTGCAAGAGGCGCGGGTCGTTGGCCCACGTAACAAGCTTCTCCGCCCAGTCGCGGTAGGACGTGGTCCGCGGTGGCAGCGCGGGCTGCCCTCCCGCCTGGAGTTGCTCGTAGGCTGTCCG
>JAADFT010000276.1 GCA_013152765.1 Calditrichota bacterium
AAGCACCTGCTTCCAGATCTCCACCAGGATCTCTTCTCTGGCATTCCTGGGAGGCACAAATTCCACACCCGTTGTGTCGGAACCGAAGTCCGGCTCGGGCAGCCGCCTCATGTCGATTTTCCCGGACGGCGTCGTCGGCAGCTCCTCCAGGAAAACGTAGGCGCTCGGGACCATGTAGTCGGGCAACACGCTCTTGAGGAAATCACGCAGCTCGGCCGGTGACGGCTTCTCCCCAGCGGCAACCACGTACGCGACCAGGCGCGTGCCACGCTCGGACTGCTTCGCCGCAACGACGCCTTCTCTCACACCCGGGTGGCGCAGCAGGTGGTGCTCGATTTCACCGAGCTCGATCCGCAGTCCGCGCACCTTGACCTGCGAGTCAGCGCGGCCTGCGAAGATGAGATCTCCGGACCGAGTCAGCCTGACCAGGTCGCCGGTCCGGTACATGCGAGCGCCGGGCACGCCGGCGAACGGATCGGGAACAAACACCTCCGCTGTCTGGTCAGGTCTGCCGATGTAACCCCTTGCCAGCCCTTCGCCACCGATCACAAGCTCCCCAATCACACCCACGGGCACTGGAGCAAGACGACTGTCGAGCACGTACGTGCGAACGTTGGCGATCGGTTTGCCGATGGGTACAGCCTGGGCGTCCAGGGCTTGCTCGGGTGTCAGTTCGAGCCTGTAGTACGTGCTGGTGATCGTGGCTTCTGTGGGTCCGTAGAGGTTCATGAACTGGATTGGGTGCGAGAGCACCTGACTTGCCTCTTTGAGTTTCTGGACCGAAGGTGCTTCGCCACCAACCATCACCAGTCGAACCGAATCTGGCAGCTCTTTCCCCTGCTCTCTGAGCGTGTCCACGATCAGGTGCCAGATTGGAACCGGAAGATGCAGCACGGTCACGCCTTCCGAGCGAACAATGTCCAGCAATTCCTCGGCCGACAACTCTCTGGCACTCGGTGGCAGAACCAGAGTCGCGCCAGAGGCCAGGGTCGGGTAAATCTCCTCGCCAGAGGCGTCGAAGCTCATCGAGATGTACTGCAGCACTCTGTCGTCAGGCGTCAGGCCCATGTCCTGCCGCATCGCCAGGACGTGATTCAGCAGGGCACGCTGCCGCACGGCGACGCCCTTGGGGACTCCAGTAGATCCGGACGTGTAAATCGCGTACACCAGGTTTTCACCGTCCACCCGGACCCGTGGGGCAAGCTTCGGGTACCTGGCGATTTCTTCCCACTCGGTGTCGACGCTCACCACGCCGTCCGAAACGCCCTCGAACAGCCCGGCCAGCTTTTCGCTGGTCAGGAGAAGCGGCAAGCGCGAATCCCGTACAATGTGCTCGATCCTCTCGCGCGGGTAAAGCGGATCAATTGGCACGTAGGCAGCCCCAGCCTTCAACGTGCCAAGGATCGCGACGAAAAGGTCAAAGGACCGATCCAGGGCCACTCCCACCAGAGTTTCCGGACCAACACCGCGCTCGACGAGGAAATTCGCCAGACGGTTTGCCCTCTCGTCCAGCTCGGCGTAGGACAGCACCTGGCCCGACTGCCTGAGCGCGGCCTGAGAACCGTGCTCGTTCGCCACCCTGGCCAGAAGAGACGCAACAGTCTCGTCACTCGGTACGGCAAATTCTTTCGAGCGCGAGAACTTCGCCACGAGGTCGATCCGCTCTTCGGCTGACAGCAGGTCCAGATCCTCAACAGCCCGCTCCGGGTCCGCGGTAGCCGAGTGCAAGAGATTCTCGAAATGCTTCGCCAGGTCCTCAATCGTTTCCGGAGCAAAGAGATCTGTGTTGTACTCCCAAACGCACCGTAGCTGCTCCTCGTTCTCGACGATCGCCAGGCTCAGGTCGAACTTCGCCGTGCCGGTGTCCACAGCCAAAGGCTCGACACGAAGCTGCCCGACGTCGATTTTCTGCAGCGGATTTTGCTCGTAGATGAACACGGTCTGAAACAGCGGGTTGTAGCTCGTGTCCCGCTCCAGGTCGAGCTCGTCCAGGATGCGCTCCAGAGGAACGTCCTGGTGAGCGAGGGCATCCTGAATCGTCTGCTGCGCTTTCTTCAGAAGGTCTGCGAACGATTCCCCGGCGGAAAAGTCAAAGCGCAGCGGCAGCGTGTTGACGAAGAATCCGATCAGCTCCTCCAGCTCCCGCCGGGTACGTCCCGAAACCGGGGTGCCGACGCAGAACGCCTCCTGCCCCGAGTACCTGTGCAGGAGAGCAGCGTAGGCTGCCAGAGTAATCACGTAAGGTGTGGTGCGGAAACGCGCCGCCAGGCGTCTCACGGCGTCGGTCAGTTCCGGACTCAGCTCGAGCGTGCGTTTCGCGCCCCGGTACGACTGAACCTTCGGCCGGGGATGGTCCAGCGGCAACTGCAGCAGTCCCGGCACACCCTGGAGGTGGTCCTTCCAGTACTGCAACTGCTTCTGCAGCGCCTCGCTCTCCAACCACTCGCGCTGCCACTTCGCAAAAGCGCCGTACTGCAACTTCAGCGGCTCCAAGGGCGAGGGTTTGCCCTCCGCGTACGCCGCGTAGACCGCGGAGAGCTCGCGCAGGAAGATCTCCAGAGAAAGCCCGTCCGAAATGATGTGGTGCATGTTGAGCAGGAGCACACGGTCGTCTTCGTCCAGCGTGTACAGCCTGGCGCGCAGAAGCGGCGGGCTGGCAAGGTTGAACGGCCTCCTCGCTTCCTCACGCACCAGATCCGTCAGAACCTCCAGCCGCCTGTCCGCAGGCACGTCAGTCAGGTCCTGCAGTTCCAGCCGGACCTGAAGTTGTTCGAGAACCTTCGCCCTGGGTTTGCCCTCTTCGTCCGTCACGAATGCCGTGCGCAACACTTCGTGCCGCCGCACCACTTCGTTCAGCGCCCTTTCGAAGACGTCCGGGTTCAGTTTGCCGCGCAAGCGCACGGTCATCGGCATGTTGTAGAACGGGCTGTCTGGCTGGAGCTGATCGAGGAACCACAGCCTCTGCTGACTGAAAGAAAGCGGCGGCTCTTCGCCTTTTTCCAGCGGCTTCAGCGGACGCAAAATCTTGCCAGTTGAAATTTCAAGCTTGCTACGAGGTTCGTAGCCGAACCCTTCAACCAGTTCCCAGGCGATGTCACTCAGGTAGTCTTCCGTCAACTCCTTCTTCCACGAGTAGGCCCGGTCGGCCGAGATGCCTTTGTGCTCGTGGAAACGCACGTCCCCGAGCATCTTCGAAAGATCGTTCAAGCCGTCAAGCATCCGTTTCTTGGCGTCTTTCTGAGGCTCGAACATGTCGGGATGCGGTTCGATCTCCAGGAAATCGCAGATCCGACGAATCGTCTCGTCCGGCTTCGTCACTAAATCCTCGTAGTACAGCCGGAACTGTCGCTCTTCGGGGATGTGCTTCAGGAAGTTCAGGATGTTCTGGTTGCTGATGATCCAGACCAGCTCTGCCAGTTGTCTGGGCGTGAAACCGTGCTCCTCCGTGAAAAACGGCGGGTAGAAAACGTGCAACCTGGCGCGCTCGAACGACGGGATCACCCCGTACGGATGGCGGATGAGGTGAATGTAGCGGTTGTTCTCGAAGTACTCTTCAGCACGTTGCAAAATGTGGGGGCTGAGCGCGTAGTTCGGCGTCTTGTCCACGAAAATCCTGTCGCCCAGCCATTCCTGCATCAGCCGGTAGAACTCCTGCACGGGCAGATCCCGTTCCTCCAGCTCCGCCATCAGCTCCCGCGCCTGTTCGACCGAGCAGTTCCTGATCTCCATCAGGGCCCGGATTGTGCCGTCGAGCCAGAAATCGTCTCTGCCGCTGCTGAGCTGCCGCTTCCGCTCACCCAGAGTGTCGTAGTTGAGTAGCTGAAGCTCCGGCGGCGAAAACAGTTTGGGATGGCCGCCCAGAATCGCCCGTGTCAGCGTTGATCCTGAGCGCGGTGCGGACAGGACAAAGATGGCCGGGGGATTCTTGCGTCTTCCGTCTTTGTGAATGTAGGGTCCCGGTGACTTGATGATGCTGCGCAGGCGCTCCACATCTTCAGCGCTAATTCGCCCGGCGCCGTCCCGTTTCTCCACTTTCTCGCCGGTCAGGCGGTACACACCTTCCGGGTACTCCCTGCGCAGGTAATCCCGGAGTTCCGCAATCGTCGGCGCATCGTAGATGGCCACGATGTAGACGTACTCGCCCAGCGCATCCTGGAGCCGGTTCACGAAGGACGCAGCCTGGATCGAGCTGCCACCCAGCTCGAAGAAGTTGTCATGAATGCCGATCTTCTCGATCCCCAGGATGTCCTTCCACATTTCGTACAGGAACTTTTCCAGGCGCGTGGTCGGCGGGACGTAGTCTCTGGACCGGCCGGTGTCCGCCTCTGTCGGGTCAGGCAAA
>JAADFT010000277.1 GCA_013152765.1 Calditrichota bacterium
GTGGCGATCAGGTAGGCAATCCGGTACGTGACGACGCGGGTTTTCCCCGTGCCAGCGCCGGCAACAACCATCAGCGGACCGCTCTCGTGTTGCACCGCTTCGCGTTGCCGTTCATTCAGGTCCGCAAGAATTTTCTCGACCGAGAACGAGGGCATCCAGCTACTCCATTTCGAAATTACCGCGTGCCGGTCCGGAACCGCACTGTGAAACGAAAAGTGCCGCACCTACCCCGGGACACGATTCAAATCGGCTGTGCCGTAACCTCCTGGACGAACAGCGCGCCGGCCTCACCACGCTTTTCAATGTACAAACCTGCAGAAGCAAAAGCAACAGAGCATTCCGCCGAGGGATTTGCTGTTTCTTCGGGATCGCAGGGCTTGTCTCGCCTCAAACACGGAGCGACCTGGGCAAACACTCGTCCACGGTGCCAAACCCACCTCGCAGGGACTGGCCAGCCTTTTCCCCTTGAACTGCCCGAACTGATCGCCTACACCCGGGTCTCAAGCTCACGTTTGGAAAAACTTGGGTACACGCTGGTCGGGCACCGTTCCTCGCGAGCCCTGTCGCACTTCCTTGCTTACCCGGCGCTGTCCCGTCTGCAGCCAGCCGGTGACAAAGTGCTTGCTTCCGCGTGACGTTTTCCACAACTTCAGGCGGGAGGTGCCCCCCACAAGTTAGTTGCAATCGAGACGATTGCTACCGAACACGCAAAGAAGACATGAGAGCACCAGACTCAAAAACGCTGAGCAAGACTGGCGCCACTGCCGAGCAACAAGAAGTGTCAGTTTACGTTCACGTGCCCTTTTGCGTGCGCAAGTGCACCTACTGCGCATTTTACTCGGTACCCCTCGGCGAACGCAAACCGCCACGCAGTTTTCTGGATGCCCTGCTCAAAGAGGTCAAACTCCGCCAGTCTGAGTTGCGTGGCAAGACGGTCACTTCTGTGTACTTCGGCGGCGGGACTCCTTCGCTCCTGCCACCAACGTGGGTCGGTTCGTTGCTAAACGAGCTTGCCGGTGTTGCTTCGTTCAGCCCCAGCGTGGAAATTACGCTCGAATGCAATCCCGGCACGACGGAGCATCAGAGCCTCAGGGCATACCGCGACGCCGGAGTGAACCGACTGAGTGTCGGCATCCAGTCCTTCCACGACGTGCTCTTGCGTTTCCTTGGCCGCATTCATTCAGCCGACGAAGGGCGCCGCACGCTCGCCCAGGCCAGGGCAGCCGGCTTCGACAACATCAGTGCCGACCTCATCTTCGGGATCCCCAGTCAGCGAATCGACGACGTGTTGAGCGACGTCCAGGAACTGGTGTCGTTTGGGGTAGTGCACGTTTCCGCCTACGAGCTCACTGTCGAAAAGGGAACTCCGCTTGCGGACCGGGCGCGAAGCGGTCGCGTCAGCATGCCAGACGAGGCGACCGTGGCGGAGATGTTCCTGGCCATCCACGCCCGGCTCGAAGCAGCCGGTTTTGAACACTACGAAGTGAGCAACTACGCTCACCCGGGCAGGCGGAGCCGCCACAATCTAACTTACTGGCACAGACTCCCTTACGTCGGTCTGGGTCCCTCGGCTCATTCGTTCAACGGGCGTGAGCGCTCCTGGAACAGCGCCAGCTGGGAACATTACGTTGAACAGTTGAGCAAGAATGAACGGCCTCTTCAGGGGCGCGAAGTACTTTCAAAATCCGAGGCCCTGGAAGAGGAAATCGCACTCAGCCTGCGGCTCGCCGAGGGACTCGATCTGGATCGCTTCGCCGCCCAGTACGGGGAACAGGCCAGAAGTTGCATCAGGCGAAACGCCTGGCGCTGGTCGCCATTCCTGGTGCTGGAAGACCAGCAACTGCGTCCCACCCCGGAAGGTCTCCTCCGGGCCGACCAGCTTGCTCTGGAGGTGCTGAAGGTGGTGGCCGAGTGCAATGAAAAGTAAACATCAGCAAAAATCGCAACGGGTGTACACCTCCAACCCGTGGTCGAACACTCCCAGGACGCGGTACCGCCACAAAGCACTTGATTTTCAGGGCTAATTAAGCGAACTTTTTTGCGAAAGCGGTCGAACAAACTGCCCGCGGGAGGCTCATATGCCGGTCGAAAGTGTACGACTGACCAACTTCACAGCATTTAAGAAATTGGAGATTGAGTTCAGCCCGGGGGTGAACATCCTAATCGGGGAGAACGGGACCGGCAAGACTCATCTTCTCAAGGTTCTTTACGGAGCATGTGACGTAAGCCAGTCAACCGAGGGTTTGGCGGAGAAACTTGTTCGGTTGTTCCTCCCGAGTGGGAATGCGCTTGGTCGACTCGTCAGAAGACAAAAGGGGAGTGCTACTGCCAGCCTGGCTGTAATCCGTGACGGTTTAACGGTGCGGGTCTCCTTTTCCAATCACACAAAACAGGCAAGCTCTGCCCAAACGCTGGGATTACGAAAATGGAGGGAGAAGCCCGTAGAGAGCGTCTACATCCCGGTGAAGGAGATGTTGGCCAACGCCCCTCAGTTTCGCTCCCTCTACGCACTACGAGAAGTTCATTTCGAAGCCGAGTACGCAGACATTTTGGATCGAGCTTTTCGGCCGCTGCTTCGCGGCCCGGTTGACCCGCAACGAGCTGAATTACTCGAACGTTTGCGCGAAACATTCCGAGGCACAGTCAAAACGGAGAACGAAGAGTTCTTCCTAAACAGCAGAGAAGGCCGAATTGAGTTCACCTTAGTTGCGGAAGGGTTTCGCAAATTAGGTCTGCTTTGGCTCCTCATTCAGAACGGAACGCTGCTGGACGGCTCCGTTCTTTTCTGGGATGAGCCGGAGGCGAATCTGAATCCCGCTTTGTACGGGCCGTTAGTCGACATTCTCTTGCAATTACACAGGCTGGGCGTTCAAGTCTTTCTCACGACGCATGACTACGTCATGCTAAGAGAATTTGATCTGAGGCAGAAAGACACCGACAGAATACTGTATTTGTCCCTTTACCGGGACCCCGAGACAGACGAGATCCAGCACGCAACGTCCGAAACTTTGTCGGAGCTTCATCCTAACGTGATTCAAAAGACGTTTGGCGACATCTACGACCGCGTGGTACAAAGGGCCCTAACAGGGGAGACCTTCGGATGATCTTGAGAGAGGGGGATATTGAAATCGAGTTTCCAGACACCGCGCAAGTTGAACGTTTTGACGTTCCCTCAAAACACGGCCTCACTCATTGCATGAAGGCCGTGGATTTCGTTGTCACAGATTCCGGTCGGACATTTTTCCTCGAAATCAAGGACTTCGAGCATCCAGCTGCACCGCCTGACCGAACGTCTGCGGACGCACAGCGTTTCCTAACTGGGCAACTGAACGAGGACCTCAAGCACAAATTCCGCGACACATTTCTCTACAAATGGGCGGAAAAGAAGCTGTCTGATCCTCCGTGGTTCGTGTTGCTCGTTGCGCTTACAGATCTGACAGAGGCCGAGCTTCTGGCGCAACAAACAGAACTCCAGCGCATCCTACCTGTTAGCCTCCCGGAGACCGTCAAGAAGCGGTGGAAACAACCGCTTTCATCCGGCTGCCTGGTTTTTAACATGGAAACATGGCAGCGACACTTTCCCGCTTACCGGGTTCGGCGAAAGAGCGCCAAGGATTCTTCCCCTCGAGATTAGCCGTACCACACCAGACGAACTCTCATCTCCTCTGGTACTTCCCCATCAGCTCGCCCTGGGCAAGGATGTGGCCCTCGGCTGCAGCGAGCACCTGCCGTTTGCTGGCACCGGGAGGTAAGTCAAGCTTGCTGTCGAGAGCGTAAAGTTTGAAGAAGTACCGGTGCGCGGAGCCGCGCGGCGGACACGGACCGCCGTAACCGAGACGACCGAAATCGTTCACACCGTGCACAGCTGTTCCGAGCACTCGCTCTAAAGCAGGTACAGCCTCCGGCAAACCCTTCAGATCCGGTGGGATGTTGAACAACACCCAGTGAACCCACGTGCCAACAGGGGCATCCGGGTCGTCACAGATCAGTGCGAGCGTCCTGGTTCCTTCGGGGACGCCGACCCACGTGAGTTCCGGAGACACGTCCTGGCCGTCGCAGGTGTACTTTGCCGGGATGAAGCCACCGTGCGAAAATGCTGGGCTCGTCAATTCGATCTTCTGCATGATTTGTTCCTCCCTCGCTTTACCCCCACTGCGTGTTTTGGCCTTTTCCTTTCCGCTCTTTTCCTGACAAGCCACACCCAGCAAAACGAGAAGACCGAGAACCAAGCCCAAACTTCTCTTCACCACCTGACTCCTCTCCCCTGCTTACCCCGCTGTGCATTCTGAACTACCGGTTCCAAGTCCCCACGTGCCGAGAAAGAACGTTCCCGCCTTTCCCCCCCCGTCAGCTCTCACCCCACCGGTTCGGCCGAGAGGCGCCTGCGAGACTGCCGCGCTGCCTCGCCCGGTTCTGCCGTCTCACTTCTTAAACGCTCAGAGCCAGACTGAGTGCCGTTCAGATCCGGTCCCGGCACTTTGCCTGCCAAAGGTTCGAGGGCTTCGCCAACAACACCAAACTCGCTGACTTTTCAAGCGTTACGAAGGGAGCGCATCCTGCTCTTCCCCAACGATTTTTCCGCCTCGACCGTACCGACGTCCCTTCCACTCGAAAGGCACCAGTGAGGCCAACGGCGACAGGATCACTTCAGCGCCCAACAGGAGTTCCGCCAGCGGGAAAAACGCAAGCCGACGCAAAATGTCCAGACGCCGTGCGGTCCACGCCACCACGACCAGGTCGGCGCCGACTTTCAGGCCGATTGTGCCGACA
>JAADFT010000278.1 GCA_013152765.1 Calditrichota bacterium
ACTCCCTCAGTGGCTTCAAATGGCCGTTTCGGGAGTGGCAGCCAGCGCGGGTGCTCAACCCAGGAGGGAGCGCCTTTCGCCCCAAGGCTGCGAAGCCAGGCTCGCGCCCGGTCGGGTTGCCTTACCCAACTGCCAAGCTCAGAAACCGGAGGCGTCAGCGACACAGGACTGATCACGCGCAAGTCCGCGAAACGACGCAGTTCCCGCACCTGTTTCTCGACGTAGGTACCCAGCCAGGGCGCTCCACTGCGCGGGTAGTTTCTGCTCAGAATCGCAACACGCGGTTTTTGTGTCTGCCTGACCCGCATCAGCTCGTCCTCCCCACAAAGGCCGCCGCCCGCTTTGTCACCGCGACGCGGAGTAGCTCGAGCTCGCGGGGTTCGTAAAACCCGGACACGAACAGGAAGAACGGGATGGCAAGCACCAGGGTAGCCCGCAAGATGGCAGCCACCGCCGTGTGCTGGGCCAGCGCAGTCTCAGCCACCACCAGAACAGCCAGCGACACCGCCGTTAGTTTGCCGAGCCGGGCCGTCTCGTACGGAATCGGGTACGCTCGCTGCGAGAGCACCAGTGTCACGACGAGCATGAATGCGTACGAAATCGCAGTCGACCACGCAGCCCCGAGCATCCCGTAGCGCGGGATGGTCAGAACGTTCAGCAAAATGTTCAGCCCAGCGCCGCCGAAAACGATCAGCGGAAACACGTAGGTGCGCTTTTCCTGGTACAACCCCCTCGCCGGGATGTTGTACAGACCGCGCAGGATCGACGCCAGCACGATGACGGGCGTAACGCTGACCGCAGGCCAGTACTCCGACGGCGCCAGCAGCGCCACGAACTGGTCCCTCAGCACAATGATGAGCAACCCTAACACCGCCAGCAGCAGAGCGTAGTACGTGGCCGCGTAAGCAAAAACTCGTGGCGCTTCGTGCGGCTCCTCGCTCGCGGTCTTGTAAAAGAACGGGGTCCACGCCAGGTTGATCGAGTCCGTGATGTAGTTGATCACCTTGCTGAGGGCGTAGGCCAGCGAGTAGTAGCCAACGACCTTCAGCGTCAGAAAGTACTGCAGGAGGAAGCGGTCTGAACTTTCCAGTAGAATCCAGCCAAGCTCCAGCACCACGATGGGAGCGCCGTACAGAAGGCTCGCTTTCAACCAGTTGCGCACGGGAAAGGTGCGCAGGTGCAGGTCCACGTACTGCCGGAGAATGAGTGCGTACACCACGGCCATCACAACCGCCGAGCCGAAAAGGGCAATCACCAGCCCCAAGGCTCCCAAACGGAAGTGCACCACCAGAAGGACCGCAAAAACAGCGTTGAGAACCGCGCTCCCCACTACGACGGCCATGAACTGCCACGATTTTTCTTCAACTCGAAGAAGAACGTGGGGCAAAAGCGCAAACTCGCCAATGAACGTCGTCCAGATGATCAGAGCCAGGTGCGGCCAGAAAGGCACTTGCTTCAGGAAACTGGCGAAAAGGGGCTTGCCGAAAAGCGTCAGCAGGACGCTCAGAAGCAGCGTGCTGCCGAGAGAAAAGAGCCACACGCTGCCGATGTACTTCCTTCTGCCCTCCCTGTCCGAGAAGTCGAAAAACAGGCGCGTGGCCGCACCGCCCAAGCCAAACGTGTAAATCTCCGCCAGGAAGCCGTTGAAGGCCATCAGCAACGAGTACAGCCCGTACTCGCTGGCCGGCATGAAGCGCGTGATCAAAGGCAGCAGCACAAAGGAAAGCGACTTCCTCAGGAGGCTACCGAGCGTGTAAACGGCTGAATGCTTCACAAGCCTTTTGATCGACGAAAACATCCCAGCGGGATCTCCCTTCGAAATCAGTAAACCAGATCCGAGCGCACCGTTGCCACCTGTGTCTCCGCGGCGCTCTCGCGCGCGAAGTGAGGCTCGACCAGGTGTAGCCGTACCCAGCTGAGCAGCGTGACCAACAACCAGCTCACAACCGGCTCGGTGGTGCGATTGCCCAACATGCGCTCGACTTCGTCCCAACGGAGCAATTCGTCTCCAAACGTCTCCCGCGCCACCGAGATGTCGTACCTCACGTGGTCGCGCATTTGCTGGAGCCACCAGCCCGCAGGCGTCCCGAGACCACGTTTGGTGCGTCGAAGAATCTCTCGTGGAACCGCGTCGCCAAAAGCTTCGCGGAGCAGGCGTTTCTTCGGCCCACGCGGAACTCTGGTCCGGAAAGGCACTCCCATCGTGTGCCGCACCAGCTCCTCGTCCACGAACGGGCTCTGGAAGCGAACACCCGTCATTCGCGTCACCGTCTCGACCAGCGGTTGATTCTGCTCAGCCAGCCAAATTTCCCACTCGGCCCGCTGCACCAGCCCCCCAGGGTGCCGCTCGCCGCTTCGTCGACTCAGGCCGCGAAAGTAAGCAAGCACGGGCTCAAGCGGCAACGCCCCCAGCCTGTGCAGCTCCTCGGGCTCGAAAACGCTTTCCTGCCAGAAAACGGAAGTGTCGAGGTCCTTGGCCAACCACTTTGCCCTCCTTCGCGAACCCGGTTTCCCGAGAAGACGCGAAGCAAAACGTCCAACACTGCTTCGGAGAACACGAGGAGCCCGGAACCACCAGAACCACGAACCGAGGTTCGCGTCGGTGTGGGGCGCTGCGAAGAGCTCGTCGGCGCCACGGCCGTCCCAAAGCACGCGCAAACCGCGCCGGTCTGCCGCCCTGGCCGCGAGGAACAGCGGAATCAGCGCCGGATCCGCCACTGGCTCATCGGCCTGAGCCTGCAAACGGTTCAGCAGCACGCGCACCGGCATGCCCGGGTCAATGGCTACGTTTTCGATGTCGAGCCCGTGCTTCCAGGCAACGAGCCAGGCGTAGCGCGCGTCCCAGTCGTACTTGGCGAAAACAGGATCGGTGTAGCGCAAGATGTAAGCGGTTTGAGGACCGAATCCCAGATCCCTGAGCTGCGAAAGTACGATCGACGAGTCGAGACCACCGCTGAGCAGAATTCCAGCGTTGGATCCCGCGCTCGAGCGCCTCCTGAGAGCCTCGCGGACCAACTCACGCACATCCGCAGCGTCTAACTTCTCCGGTCGCGTCGACGGCAGAGCCGCACCAGCGACACCTTCGGAAGGACGAAAATCGTGGTCGGCACGCAACGCCACGCGCCGACCGGGCCCGATTTTCCAAATGCCTTCCACCAGAGTCCACGGCGCCGGGAGCCCGAACTGCGTCAGGAAAAATGCCAGACCTGCCTCGGAGAGACGCGGTTCCCGGTCGAGCATGGCCAGCACGGCGTCGATCCGATCGGAGAAAACCAGAGCGCCATCGCTTCTTCTGGCGAAGTAAAACGTGCGTCGGGCAAGCAGCTCGCGTTCCAGCGAGATTTCGTCGCCACTTCCGAACACGATGGCTCGCAGCGCTTCACCGAGGCTTTCGTCGCCAAGCACCACGTCAACTCGCCCATTCGCCCGGGAGTGTTCGTCGTGGCGAATGACGCGAGCGTTTTCTTCCCGATTTTGCTCGCTCAACAAAACGAGAATCGCGTTGCCGACCTTGACCTCAGCCTCGTAGCGTACACCTCGCAAAGCGCGCACTCCGCGCAAAAGCGTCAGGTCGCTGCGTTCTCCTGCCCTTCTTTCGCCGCGAAGGATTCCCACCAAGGCGCTCATCCAGTCTCCCCTTCCAACTTGAGTTGCCAGGCGCCCGGCTTGCTCTCACTCCGGGCGGCCAAGCGTGTACCAACGCCCAACAGTGCCCCACAAAACAGAAAGTAAAGCCCGAAAATGATGACCCGGTTCTGAACGATGAAAAAGCTGTTGACCCAAAGCACGGCCGTGAGTCCCCAGAAGAGGGGCAGCACGTCGGAGTCCAGCAGATTTCCGTCCCAGCGGATTCGCCGGAAAGCCAGGGCCAGCAGCACGAAAATCGCTACGTACGGGACGAAACCTGCCAGCCCCTCGTCGGACAGAATTTCGAGCAGCGAATTGTGCGAAGGCGTGCCGTGCCCAACCCAGAAGCGCGGCAGTTTGATCACCTCCACAAAGTAGCGCGGACTGAGCACCGGGAACGTGTAGAAGCCGTGTCCCCAAATGGGACTGTGCACGAACATGTTCAGGGCCGTAGCCCAGAGGTTAATCCGGTCCAGGACGGGAAGCGTGTCGTCCGAACGCGCCTGCTCGTAGTGTCCAACAAGGACGGGGACAACCACAACGGCCAGAAGAACGACCAGAGGCGTCGAGGCCAGCAAGATCCGACGAGCTCTGGAGGAACGCACGAAGTAGAACGCCATTCCGACGAGCAGCCCCAGGTAGGCAGCTCTCGTGTAGGTGAAGTAGATGCCCACGATTGCCAGT
>JAADFT010000279.1 GCA_013152765.1 Calditrichota bacterium
AGGTGGTTTACGCTGGGAGCCGCGGCCAGGTAGGTGAGCCTGTGTACCTGCCGGTGGACGAGGAACATCCGATGAACCCCACAGACGTCTACGGGGCAAACAAACTCGCCGCCGAGAAGTACCTCTTCCTCTACGGCAACGCGTTCGATTTTCCGGCCGTGTCACTGCGCCTGAACAACGTCTACGGTCCGCGTTGCCAGATGCACCACGGCTACTACGGCATTCTCAACTGGTTTCTGAAAAATGCCATGACTGGCCAGCCCATCACCGTGTACGGCGACGGCCAGCAGACGCGCGACTACATTTACGTGGACGACGTTGTGGATGCTTTCGTGCGTGCTGCCCTGAGCCCCGCAACGGACGGCAAGGCGTACTTCGTCGGGTCTGGCGTGGAGACCGTGTTTCTGGACATGGTGAAGACCATCCTGGACGTGGTCGGCAAGGGAAGCTACGTCCACGTGCCTTTTCCGCCGGAACGCGAGCGGATTGACATCCGGCGGTTCGTTGTCACTTACGAGAAGCTTCACCGCGACACGGGTTGGCAGCCCACGGTGTCCCTGGAGGAGGGCATCCGCCGGACGGCTGCGTTTTACGAAGACAAGCTGTCGCTTTACCTGAAGGAGGCGGCGTGACGGCGCCAGCCACACTCGAGCAGGCGGCTCCCCTGCAGAATCCGGTTTCCGGTGAGCCCCGCGTGTCGGTCATTGTGCCGTCTTACCGGCCAGGGCAGCTCGTGTACCGTTGCTTGGACTCGCTGCTGAGGCAACGAACCAGTCGCCCGTTCGAGATTGTTTTCGTCGACAGCTCGCCGGAACGTGTTGGCGACGACGTGGCGAGTCGCTACCCGGGCGTGCGCGTGGTGCAACTTGCCGAGCGCGCTTACCCCGGTACGGCGCGCAACGAGGGGCTGCGCGTGGCCGAAGGCGAGATCATTGCTTTTACCGACACGGACGTTGAGGTTGCGCCGGACTGGGTGGACAGGATTGCGGAGCGTTTCGAGAAACAGCCGGACCTGCAGGTGGTGGCCGGCGCGATCGTGAACGCGCGCTCCCGGCATCCGGTGGCCATTTCGGAGTGGCTGCTGGAATTGAGCGAGTTCTCACCCAAGCGGAAGGCTGGGCCGATCAGCATTTTTGCGACGGCCAACGTGGCGTTCCGACGTGAGGTTTTCGAAGCCTACGGTCCGTTCGTCGATTCGATCAAGGGGAGCGACGCCCTTTTCGCGCGGTGGTTGGCGGACTCCGGCAGGCCTGCATTTTTCGATCCGAGCATCGTGGTGCGGCACTACCACCGCACGCGCCTTAGCAAGTACCTTCGCAACCAGTTCGAACTCGGACGCGGCGGCGCCCGCAACCGGAAGCGTTTTTCCCAACTGCACGGCGCTTTCGTGGCGCGCTACCCGGTTCTCGTTCCGCTTCTACCGTTCGTCAGGACGGCCCGGATCATCTGGCGGCTGGCAGGGTACGACCGGACTGCTCTTGGGCTCTTTCTGTTGCTTTACCCGCTCAACCTGGTGGGCCTGGTGGCGTACACGGTCGGGTTCTTCCGCGGTTTGCGCGACTGACGCGAGGCAGGTTTGCCTGGGGCGCGTGATCGTGGATTTTCGTTGCCCGCGCGAGCCGTTGCAGACTTTGCCGCCTGACCCGGGTGCGTCACACCGGCCCGACGGTAAGAGGCTGCACGCTTCGGCGGGAGTTCCCAACCGCGAGGAGAAGGCTTTCCCCCGCGGAGCCGGACAGGATGTGCATCGTGAAGAGTAGTGAGTTCTGCTACGTTGGAATGTCGTTGACATTTCCCAGACGTAGTTTTCTCTACATCAAAATCCTCCGAGCTTTGCCTGAAAGAAGCCTGCTTGAGCAGACGGGTCTTTTTAGTGGCCCGGGGATCAAATCCCGGGCGAAGAGGCTTGGCTTCGCGCCAGCTTCGGCCTTGTTTCCTGAATCTGACGCAGTGGACTTAGGCATCCTGGGAGCGGGGCGAAGCTGTGACAGCCAGTCCAGCGCGCTGACAACGACAACACTGACCCGGCAGGGCATTCATGAAAATTGCTTACGTGCTCGACACCTTTCCGGTCATCTCACAAACGTTCGTGGTTGAAGAGCTCTTCGGGCTGCGACGGCGGGGCTTTGAGGTGTTGCCCTACGCGCTCGTTCACAAGCAGGTGGACGAGCCAATCCCCCCGGCCTACCGGGAGCTCGAGCGCGAGATGGTGTTCGTGCCTTCCTCGCCTGCGCCGTTGGCCTTGCTGGGCGGTCATGTTCGCCTGGTGCTGCGGCATCCGCTGCGCTACGTGTCGACGTTTTTCTGGGCCTGGCGCAAGCGGCTGACGCGGTCGCCGCTCAAATTGGCGAAGACGGCCTGGACGCTTGCCCGCGGGCGGCAAGCCGACAAACGCTCCCGTGAGGACGTGTTCTGGCATTTCGTGCTGGTGCCGGAGTTTGCGAATGCCATGGCTTCGCAGGGCGTCGAGCATGTCCACGCCCATTTTGCCGACAACTCGGCCAGTTTCGGCCTCTTGTGCGCGCGTTTGCTCGGCACGTCTTTCAGTGTCACGGCGCACGCTTTTGACATTTTCACGAACCCGCCGCTTCTTCCGGAAAAGTTGGCCCGGGCTCGTTTTGTGACTACCTGCACAACACGGGGTCTTGAGAAACTGCGAGCCGTGGCGAGCGCCTCCGGAGTGCAAGCGCGGTTGCGGCTGGTTTACCACGGCGTGGACCTGGAGAAATTCAAACCGACGGCTGCGGAACCCGGGGGCGTCCCGATTCTGCTCAGCGTCGGTCGGCTGGTTCCGAAGAAAGGTTTCGACGTGTTGCTGAGAGCGACAGCGGAGCTGGTGCAGCGCGGCCACTCGTTTGAGCTCAGAATCGTGGGGGACGGGCCCGAGCGCGAGAAGCTGGAGGCGTTGCGAAAGGAGCTCGGTCTGGAACGAATCGTCCGTTTTCTGGGATCTCTTTCACCAGAGGAAATGCCAGAGGTCTACCGCAAAGCCCACGCGTTTGTGTTGCCCTCTGTGATCGACGCCCGCGGCGACCGGGACGGGATCCCCAACGTCGCAGCGGAGGCCATGGCCTCGGGCCTGCCTGTAGTTTCGACTACCGTTTCGGCCATTTCGGACCTGGTGCGTGACGGGGTGGAGGGCTTCCTCGTGCCCGAAAAGGATGTGCCAGCGCTGGCTGCAGCGTTGGAGAAGCTGCTAAAGGAGCCCGAATTGCGCCGACGGATGGGTCTGGCGGGAAGGCGGCGCGTGGAGGATGTGTTCGACCGGGAGAAGTGCATCGACGAGCTGGCGAGCTTGTTCAGGAAAGAACTGAAGCGCGAGGTCCAGGCTTGAGCACAAGATCGACACGAGCCAAAGAACGCAGCCGGGCGGAATTGGCTGCACTTGTGGGTGTCCTCGTGCTCGCCCTTGGGCTGCGCTTTGCCGGGATCCAGTTCGGCAAACCTTACCGGTACCACCCGGACGAGGTGAAGCTGGTGATCCAGGCGGGTGTGTTGCTGGACCACTTTCCGCACCTGACACGGGACGCAATTTTCAACATTGGCACTTACCCGCCGTTTTTCACTTACGTGCTTGCGGGACTGTTTGGGGCTTACGCCGGTGTGGGGTTGCTGACAGGGCGCTACGACTCCGTCGCTCAGGCCAAGCTGGCTTACTACACGAACCCTTTTCAGTACCACTTGCTGGGACGAGTTGTCGTCGCGCTTTCGGGCGTGGCTACGGTGTGGCTTGTGTTCCTTCTTGCCCGCAAGCTCTACGGCAGACGCGTTGCTTTCGCTTCTTCGCTGATTCTGGCAGTGCTTTTTCTGCACGTGCGCAACTCCCACTTCGCCACGGTGGATGTGCCGGTTACCTTTCTCGGGTTCGCCGCTGTAGCTGCAGCGCTCTGGTTTTTCGAGGACGGGGACATTCGGAAGCTGTGGGCCGGCTTCGCGCTGGCTGGCGTGGCAGCAGCTACCAAGTACCAGGCAGGAGTGGCCCTCGTGCCCATCGGCCTGGCTGCGCTCTTGAGAGGCGAGACGAACCTGCGCAGCCTGCCAGGTAGGCTAATCGACTGGCGCCTGTGGGCGGGAGGGCTCATTTTCGTGCTCGTTTTCCTGGTTGCCTGCCCCATGCCTTTAGTGGACTGGCACGAATTTGTGGGTGGCCTGCGGGGCACGGCGAATTTCGAAAGCGCGGGCAAAGTCGGTACAGGTGGTGGATTCTTTTCGTACATCCTGGGCGGAACGTCGCCAGGGTACGGCTTCTTTGCGCGAAACTCGATGCCCGATTCGATGGGCTGGGTCTTCACAGTGCTTGCTGT
>JAADFT010000280.1 GCA_013152765.1 Calditrichota bacterium
GGGCTCACCAGTTGACGCTTCAGCGCTTCCGGCAGACGATCGCCCGAGGTCTCCGGCTCCGCTGAAACGTTGAGCACGACCGGCCTCTCGGGCTCATGAAACTCCGCACTGGCCAGGTCCCCGGCAAACTCCTCCGCGGCTTCGGCCATTAGCGGCGAGTGAAACGCGCCACTCACCGAAAGCGGGACCACCCTGCGCGCGCCGGACTGCTTGGCAAGCTCGCCTGCTCTCTCAACAGCAGGTACATGCCCCGAAATGACGATCTGCCCGGGAGCGTTGAAGTTGGCAGGACCGACCCACTGGCCGTCCGAAATGGCAGCTTTGCAAACAGCGTTCACCTGCTCGGCGTCCAGTCCCAGCAACGCAGCCATCGTACCGGGATGTTTCTCGCCAGCCTCCTGCATCAGTTGGCCGCGCCGAGCCACGAGGCGAAGGCCGTCCTCGAAAGAAAGCGCGCCCGCAGCCACCAAAGCGCTGTACTCACCGAGACTGTGACCCGCCACGACATCTGGCTGCAGACCGCGCTCGCGCGCAAGCTCCAGCGCAACAACGCTGTGCACAAAGAGAGCGGGTTGCGTGACGCGCGTTTGCCGGAGTTCCTCTTCGGGTCCCTCGAAACAAACCCGTTTCAAGTCAAAACCAAGCAGGTCGCTGGCTTGCTCGTAACGCTCCTTCGCGTTGGGAAAGGTCTCGTAGAGATCCTTACCCATACCTACGTACTGAGAGCCCTGACCGGGGAAAACAAATGCGATTGCCACTGTTCCTCCCTCCGCAGAGCCGGTCAGAACCGGACCAGCGCTGAGCCCCAGGTGAACCCGGCTCCGAAAGCCACCATCAGCGCAAGCTGCCCGTCTTGCAGGCGGCCCTCTTTGCGCGCCTCATCCAGGGCAATCGGAATGGACGCCGCCGACGTGTTTCCGTACTTCTGGATGTTCACGTACACACGTTCCGGGGGAATCTTGACACGCCGCGCCGTTGCGTCGATGATGCGAAGGTTTGCCTGATGCGGCAAGAGAAGATCGACGTCGTCGCCCGTCAGGTCGTTCCTCTTCAGAATGAGCTCCGCGGCCTCGCCCATGGCCGTCACGGCGTACTTGAAGACTTCGCGCCCCTCCATCCGGAGGTAAAACAGCTTCTTGTCCACACTTTCGTGCGAGAAGGGAACGTTTGTACCGCCGCCGGGCATGTAAAGCAGCTCGTACAGGCTGCCGTCGCTTCTCAAGTACGTGTCGATGATGCCGCGCTCGGGGTCGTCTGTCTTGCGGACGATCACAGCGCCCGCTCCGTCCCCAAACAGCACGCACGTCGACCGGTCGGTGTAATCCGTGATGCGGGAAAGCAGCTCGGCACCCACCACAGCAACGGTCTCGGCCTGCCCCGTGGCAATCATGCCGTTGGCCAGGCTTAATCCGTAAATGAAGCCCGAGCACGCTGCAGCGATGTCGAAGGCCGCCGCCTGCTTCGCGCCGAGCTTGTCCTGAACAAAGCAAGCGGTCGAGGGGAATTGCATGTCGCCAGTTACACTGGCAACGATGATGACATCGAGGTCTTTTGCATCAAGCCCTGCGTCTTCGAGCGCCCGTCGAGTGGCTTCTGCTGCAAAATCGGAAGTCTTTTCTCCCTCCTCGGCAATGTGCCTTACTTCCATCCCCGTGCGTGTCTTGATCCACTCGTCGGACGTGTCAACGATCTTCTCCAGATCAGCGTTCGTGAGCAGTTTCTCGGGGACGGCGTGCCCCGTTCCCACTATCTTCGAGATCGCTTTCTTTGCCACTTTGCTTTCCGCTCCATTCACTCAGGCGAGCGGCGATGTGCTCATTCACGCCGCTCTCAATCATTTTCCTCGCCTCCTTCACCGCGTTCCGGATTGCCTTCGGTGTCGATTTGCCGTGGCAAATGATCACCGTCCCCTTGACTCCCAGAAGCGGTGCTCCTCCGTACTGCTGGTAGTCGAACACCTCCTTCAATCGCTTGAAGGTCGGCTTCAACAACCAGGCCCCCAGCATGGAGAAAACCCTCCGTCCAATCTTGCGCCGCAAGCTCAGCGAGTACAGCTTCTCGACGCTCTCGGCAAATTTCAGGATCACGTTGCCGGTAAATCCGTCCGTCACCACCACGTCGGCCACGTCGCGGAGGATGTCGCCGCCCTCCACATTGCCGATGAAATTCAGCTCGCTGCGGGCCAGCAGCTTGTGCGCCTGCTGCACCAGCTCGCTGCCTTTGGTAGACTCTTCACCGATGCTCAACAACCCGACGCGCGGTGCTTCCAGGTCGAACAAACCCGACATGAACACCGAGCCCATCACCCCGAACTGGTAGAGGTGGGTGGGTTTGCAGTCGGAGTTGGCACCCACATCGAGAAGCAGCACACGCCCGTGCATTGTGGGCAAAACGGTCCCGATGGCGGGCCGCTGCACGCCGGGCATGCGTCCGAGCGTCAGCAAAGCCGTGGCCATCATGACGCCTGTGTGTCCTGCCCCAACAACGGCATCCACCTTCCCCTCTTTGTGGAGCCGCATGGCCACTGCAATGGAGCTGTTCTTCTTCTGCCTTACCGCCTGAGCCGGGGACTCGTGCATGTCCACCTTCTCAGGCGCGTGCACAATTTCAATGTCCAGCTCGCCGACCCGGAAATGGCGGTCGAGCTCTTTCTTCACCGTCTGCTCGTCTCCCACCAGAACCATGGTGCAGCGCCCCCGCGACAGCCGAGCCGCCTCGACGGCTCCGTGCACGGCCGCGCCCGGAGCACGGTCGCCCCCCATGGCATCGATGGCAATTCGCAGTTTGCGGCTCATCTCGCTCTCTTTGGAAGAATCAACTCACCAGTGAGGGGCTACTCGCGGGGAATGAACACAGACCGCCCGTCGTAGTAACCGCAGTTCGGACAAGCGCGATGCGGTAACTTGGGCTGGTGACAGTTGGGGCATTCCACAACGGTCACGGCTGCGACTTTGTGGTGGGAACGGCGTTTGCCCTGTCTTGCTCTGGAATGTCTACGTTTCGGTAAAGCCATGAGTATTCGTCCCTCGCTCCAAATCCGTCCGATTCCACTACTTCAGCAATTTCTTCAAAGCTTCCCAACGAGGGTCGATGGTCTCGACCTCGCACGTGCACTTCTCGAAGTTCAGGTTCGCACCGCAGCGCGGGCACAGTCCCTTGCAGTCCGGGGAACACAGCCTCTTCAGCGGCAACGCCACGATCAGCGTCTGGCGAATATCTTCGCTCAGGTCAATCTCCATCAGGCCGGGATCGATGCGGTGCACCTCGTCGTACTGCTTGTCCTCGTCCTCCGGGATGAGTTTCGACGACAGCGTGTACAGCACCATCATCTCATCCTGGATGTCGGCCACGTACGGCTCGGCGCAGCGGTCGCACACCAGATCGGCCTGCGTGGAGATCCTGCCGCGTACCAGGAACTCGTCGCCCATCTTCGTCAGGCTGACGTCCAGGTCAATGCCGTAGTTGTAGCCGTAATCGGCACTGAGCCCCACGTCTTCCCGGCGAAAATGGAACTGGTACCGGTGCTCCCCCTCTTCCAGTTTTGCAATCGCTATCTTCATGGCTGAATGCCATTCAGTCTGAAATGTGTCGGCGAATTTAACCACTAAGGCACAATTTGTCAAGAAAAAACTGGATCTTGCTGCAGATCCAGGTCAACCTGTTCAAACTCGATTCTTGGGTAGTCCCGGCATTACCCCACGACAACCTTTACCCACACACCGGGCTTTCCGGAAACAACCTGATTGTCAACGCTGGACACAGCCCCAGCGTTCCACAGCCCCCAGCCGGGCGAAATTCATTTCATCTCTGGACCCCTCAAACAAGGTAAAGACCAGGCCGCCCGAGTGGGCTCACACTGTAGGACGAAATTCATTTCGTCCCCTCACCTTAAACGGCCACGCCCCGTTCCGTGAACATTCTTACTCACTGACATTCAGCCGTAGAGGAGACGAAGATGTCACACCTACGGTGTTTGATTGGGGACATGGCCCACCATGGTCTACAGAAATCTCACGCCTACCGCGTCGACTCGGAGCGTGATCTTGCCTGCGGAGCATGCGGTTGGTGCCGTGCTCTTGCCCAGCTCCGGCTAAGCCGGCCACGTCATTTGGGGCTGAACAAGGAAAAAACGCAAGGTAATCTTCCACGTGCGGGGATCTGAACCCCGGGCAATTCTGAGAAGGCGTCCGCTAAAGCGGATTCAACCCGACAAGAGACTGCCGACATCTTGCTGCCCAGTTAAGCCTTCTTTCCGCGCTGGCGCCATTCCGTAGGGAAGGCATATCTTTAGCAGATGACAGCGA
>JAADFT010000281.1 GCA_013152765.1 Calditrichota bacterium
CCGGGGACCACCGGCTGGACTGGGACGGCCTGGATGACTCCGGCACGCCATTGCCAAGCGGTGTGTACGTGGCCAGACTCACGGCTGGGGCCAACCATGAAGCGAAGAAAATGCTGCTGTTGCGTTAAGTGTGTGGTTTCCGCTCCGGAGGTTGGGACCCGAAAGGTTGGCTGAACGTCGGTTGGTTGTCCGGTACGAGCCGCGCAAAAGGTTTTGACTCAGCCTTTGTGCGGACTGGGGGCCTTCGGAGCGGCGAAGTGCCTGCGTCCAGCCGTAAAAGCTCGCTTGAAGATTTCTCCGGACGAAAACCGAAAAAAAGTGTTGACTTTGGTCGGAAAGATTCTAACTTCTTAGACAGCTGGTGGTAGTTCGTGAGAAATTTGGAACAAACGTTTTTTGCTGAGAGACGAGCGTGACGATGAGTCAGTATCTGTTCGACACCCGTTCGACTGGTTGGTGGTGGTGGCGTTTGCCATTGGTAGGACGGGTACGCTCGGACAGTAGCTGACGCGCAACACATACGGACGAAAGCAAAAGGCCACGGGCGTACCCCCGTGGCCTTTTTGTTTTTATGGAGGCCAGCGAATGGAAAGGATCCTGCCGGATTTCAGCACGTTTGAGCGACACCACGGGCAGGGCCTGTGCGTGCCGGTGGCGCGGCGAGTTCTCGCCGACACCGAGACCCCGATGTCCGCCTACCTGAAGATCCGTCGATCTTCGGGACGGTCTTTCCTGCTTGAGAGCGTGGAAGGGGGAAAACACGTCGGACGCTACTCCTTCCTTGGGGCCCGGCCGTTCCTGGTGTTCCGCAGCCGTGACAGGGAGGTACAGGTTACGGGCGAACGAAACTACACGAAAGAAGCGGACCCCGTGGCCGAGCTCCGAAACTTGCTTGCTCGCTACCGGACTCCTCAACTCTCCGAGCTCCCCCGATTTGCCTGCGGCGCCGTCGGCTACGTCGCGTACGAGGCAGTGCGTCTCTGGGAAAAGGTCCCCTCCACCAAACCGCGCGTCGTAGACGACATGCTGTGGATGTTCTTCGACGAGATCATCGCTTTCGACAACCTCCGGCGCGAAATGCTGATCATCGTACTGGCCAGACCCGAAGACTCCCCGCGCGAAGACTACCGGCGGGCTGTCGATCGCCTTCGTGAGATCGAACGCCTTCTGCTCCGTCCCGTGGATCCGCTGCCCAGTCCCGGGGGCGCCCGCTTTGAGCCGGTTTCCAACATGCCCCGTTCCCGCTTCGTGGAGATCGTGAGGCGAGCCAAGGAGTACATCTACGCCGGCGACGTAATCCAGGTGGTGCTCGCGCAGCGCTTCGATGGTGAGGTTTCGGTCGGCGGTCTCGATCTCTACCGGCGCCTACGGGCGGTGAACCCGTCTCCCTACATGTTCCACCTCGACACGGGTGACCTCGAACTGGCTGGTGCCTCACCGGAAATGCTGATCCGCGTTGAGGGGAGGAAAGTGGAAACGCGACCGATTGCCGGAACGCGGCCTCGAGGCCGGTCTCACGAAGAGGATCTGGCCCTAGAGCAGGAACTGGTTCACGACGAGAAAGAACGGGCCGAGCATCTCATGCTGGTCGACCTCGGGCGCAACGACCTGGGAAGGGTTTGTCGTTACGGGAGCGTCTCCGTGCCGGAGTTCATGAAGGTCGAGCGGTACTCGCACGTCATGCACCTGGTGTCCTCAGTGGTTGGCGAGCTGCGACCCGAGCTGGACGCTCTTGACGCCCTGGCAGCCTGTTTCCCCGCGGGCACGGTGTCTGGGGCGCCCAAAGTGCGGGCGATGGAGATCATCGACGAGCTGGAACCGGACGCGCGCGGGGTGTACGCGGGCGCAGTCGGCTATTTGGACTTCTCGGGCAATCTGGACACCTGCATCGCCATTCGCACAATTCAGGTCTCGGAGGGAGTTGCTTCGGTCCAGGCCGGAGCGGGTATTGTGGCGGACTCGGATCCGGAGCGGGAGTACGAAGAGACGCGGAGCAAGGCCAGAGCGATGATCGCCGCGATCCAGCAAGCGGAGGGAATGGCGTAACGCGTCCCGTCGATGACGAGGAGACACTGGGCGAAGCGGGATCTCCTGACGTGAGGGAAGAAACATGACCGTGTTCGTGCTCGACAACTACGACTCTTTCACCTACAACCTGGTCCAGATGATCGGCGAGTTCGGCGTCGAAGTGGTGGTTCGCAGGAACGACCAGATCGCACCTGAGGACGTCGAGCAGCTCAGCCCCGATCGCATTGTGATTTCGCCGGGGCCCTGCACACCTGCTCAAGCGGGGATTTCGGTGGAGTTGATCCGCCGACTGGCCGGGAGAACGCCGATTCTGGGCGTGTGTTTGGGCCATCAGTGCATCGGTGAGGCGTTCGGCGGAACCGTGGTGCGCGGCCCGGTGCCGGTGCACGGGAAGACCTCGCCGGTGCGTCACGATGGGCGGACGATCTTTCGCGGCTTGCGGAACCCTCTGACGGCCGTCCGCTACCACTCGCTTGTGGTACGCCGGGAGGATCTTCCGCCGGAACTGGAGATCTCGGCCTGGACGGAGGATGGCCTGGTGATGGGGCTGCGGCATCGGGAGCTGCCTGTGGAAGGTGTGCAGTTCCACCCAGAATCGATGCTCACCGAACAAGGCCGCGAGTTGCTGCGCAATTTCCTTTTCGGTGCCTGTGGGGGCGCGCGTGACGAGCAGCCGCGTCGAAGAAGCTTGTTCGCAGAAAAGTAGCGTGAAGATCAGCAGCGAGGAGGGAGCTGATGAGGGAGTTCATCGCGAAGGTTTTGGACGGAGAAGCCCTTAGCGAGGCTGAAGCGGCCTCGGCCGTGGACACGATCATGGAGGGACAGGCTACGCCCGCACAGATCGGCGCTTTCTTGGCCGCTCTGCGGGTGCGCGGCGAGACGGTAGACGAGATCGTTGGAGCAGCGCGGGTGATGCGCGAGAAGGCCACGCACGTGCCGGTGACCAGCGACGCCCTGGACACTTGCGGAACCGGAGGCGATGGAGCCGGTACCTTCAACATTTCCACCGTCGCGGCGCTCGTGGTGGCGGCAGCAGGCGTACCCGTGGCCAAGCACGGCAATCGTTCGGTTTCGTCGAAGTGTGGCTCGGCGGATCTCCTCGAAGAACTGGGTGTGAACCTGGACCTCACGCCCGAGGCCGTCGCCCGCTGCGTCGACGAAGTCGGGTTCGGATTTCTGTACGCGCCGCTTCTGCACCGGGCGATGAAACACGCGATTGGCCCCCGTCGCGAGATCGGCGCCCGAACGCTTTTCAACATCCTTGGTCCCCTGACCAACCCGGCGTTTGTGCGGAGGCAGGTCCTCGGGGTCTACACGGCGGAGCGGGTCCTCGATCTTGCGCGGGCGCTCGGGAGACTCGGCGTGGAGCGGGCCCTGGTGGTGCACGGGGACGGTACGGACGAGATCGCCCTCACGGGCCCGACGCTTGTGGCGGAAGTCAGCGGCGATTCGGTGCGGAACTACACGGTGGAGCCGGAAGATTTCGGTTTTCAGCGCGCAACGCCGGGCGAGCTCGCGGGAGGCGACGCGCGTCGGAATGCTGCCATCGCTGAGGAAGTCCTCGACGGCGTGCCGGGACCCCGGCTGGATGCCGTCCTGCTGAACGCGGGTGCTGCGATCTGGATCGGTGGGGCGGCCGATTCCTGGGCGGAAGGAATCGAGCGGGCCAGGGAGGCAGTGGAACGGGGCGACGCCAAGGCCAAGCTGGATCAGTTGCGAGAGTTCACGAGGCGAGCGTCGTGAACATTCTAACTGAGATCGCGCAGGTCCGCCGGTGGGACGTGTCGCTGGCGGAAGAGCCCCCTGGCCTCGCAGGATTGCCGCCCGTGCAGGTGCGCGGACCTTCATTCCGCGAGGCTGTGACGAAGCCCGGGTTGTCGATCATCGCCGAAATCAAGCGACGCGCTCCTTCGGCCGGGGATCTGTGTTTGCACGCGCGGGCGGGCCGGAGAGCGCGCGTCTACGAGCTGGGCGGAGCCTCGGCTCTCTCGGTGCTCACTGAGCCCAGGTACTTCGCCGGAAGTTACGCGGACCTCCAGGAAGCTGCGAGTGCGACGGAGCTACCCGTCTTGTGCAAGGATTTCGTGGTGGACAGGCGCCAGATCGAATGGGCGGCGAAAGCGGGTGCCCGTTGTGTGCTCCTTATCGTGGCGATTTTGACCGACGAAGAGCTGCGTGATTTGCTCTTGTACGCGAGGCAACGGGGGCTGGACGCGCTCGTGGAGGTCTTCGACCGGTACGAGCTGGACCGCGCGCTGGAAGCAGGTGCCGG
>JAADFT010000282.1 GCA_013152765.1 Calditrichota bacterium
GAAGGCGCGTAACGCGCCAGCACGGGCGTCGGTTCGAGTTGCCAGAGGTGAACTTTTCTGTCACCCAGCTCGAGCCAATCTTCCGTGACCAGAAAAGATGGTTCGCCCGCCCCGCGGTTGAAGATGCCGCGAAAGGACTGTTTGGGCGTGCGAATCGCCGCCAGGGGTTTGAGGTCTTTGTTCAGGATGTAGAGGCTCTCGCCCAGGTTCAGAATGATCTCTTTTTGCCCGTCCAGGTCCACATCGACTATCTTGATCTCAAAAAACGTACCCGGGAGCGAACCCTGCGGCGGGTTCTTTAGCGAGGCCTTGGCAAGAACACTCAGCTTATCTGAGACGACCCAGAACTCC
Organism: Calditrichota bacterium; assembly: GCA_013152765.1. Lineage (GTDB taxonomy): Bacteria > Zhuqueibacterota > Zhuqueibacteria > Oleimicrobiales > Geothermoviventaceae > Geothermovivens. The sequence continues at coordinate 352 of JAADFT010000282.1, forward strand.
ATTTTGTCCACAAGAAGGCAGTAAATGTCGTCGGCTCCGTCTCCGTCGTAGTCTGGACCGCGGTAAGCGAGAAATCGACTGGTGAAGGGGAGCTCTCGCACGGGGACAGTCGATTTCCAACGGAACAAGCTCAGGCGGGACCTGCTTGGGCGTACACTTCCGCCCATTCCGTGGTAGGATGTGATCCAGGTGTCGGGCGTTGGACCAGGACCCAGGATTTTCGCGCCGCCGTAAAAGGGCCCCATGATTTTGGAGAATTCGCGTTCGCCGGTCACGAGGTCGTAGGCCAGGACGTAGACCCAGACATCCGACACGCCGTTCAGTTCGAAGTGGTTTTCTGGAGCGTTCGTTCCCAGCACCAGCTCAAGATGACCATCGTTGTCGAAGTCGCGCGCGAGGCACTGTTCAGTTACGTTTGGTGGCCCGCCGAAATATGCCTTCTGCAGAATGACCCCTGTCTCCGGGTCCAGGAGCAACCAGCCTCGCGGCATGTGCGCGTAGCCTGCGTAGAGGTAGAAAAGGATTTCGTTCTTCCCGTCGAAGTTGGCGTCGAGCACCGCTACGGGGGTGGCAGTCGCATCCCAGACGGAATCTGAGATCGTGTGACGACGGTAGAGCAGGTAGTCTCGCCTGATGACCCGCTGGTAGTTCCAGATGCGGCAGCGAAGCTCATTGTTGCGAAGGTAGGTAATGACCAGTTCGTTCCCCGGAGCATCCAGCACATCCATTTCCCGCACGGCCGTCGGCACTACGGGCCCCAGGATTGGCTCCTGCTGAATCATCTGGGCCTGTTCACTGACGACAGTGTACAGAGCAAGCTGGAGTGGTCCGTGTTGGCGGACGTAACGGCGCGCCGGGTGGAAAACCAGCTCCGAAACGCCGTTTCGGTCCAGGTCCGTTACCATCACATGTTCGTTGGCCTGGAGTTGCAAGACTTTGGAAAGTTCGGCGCGGAAGGGGTAACGACGCTGGGCCGATTCGCCAAGGTCGATGTCTCGAGCCAAGGAAATAAGCGGGATGGACAACGCGAAAGACAGGCTCAGGAAGAAAAACACGAGCTGCTTGCGTGGTCGAGGTGTCGAAGCAGGTTGCGTGCTCTTCACAGTGGTGTCCCGCACTCGAGTTGGTTACGAATGTTGTGAAGCCCCAGGTGCGACTGCCTCGCTATAGACCGACCGAGATGGGCACTTCAAAATCGAGAAAACGGAAAATGCCACGGCGTCTCGGCCAAGGTTCGGGCAAGTGTGGACGTTCCAGAAGACGCAGTGTAGCCTTTCCCAGAACCAGCGCGCAGTTCCAGCCGGGAGACGGTGTTGAGAACGCGGAGTGAATCCCGGCGCCAAACGGGGTCCAGGTTCGTTTTTTTCGGGTGGGCATTTTGCGTCCCGCGTCACGAGACCCCGCGCACGCAAAGAGCGAAGCGACGCAGCGAACGCCGTAACGCCTGGACCACAACGGGGCCCGAGCTCGGCATGTTTGTCTCGTGCCCTGTGAATACGATTTCCCGGTCGGACTTGCGGAAACAATCTGAATTTACTAAGTTCGCATGTGTTTCGCAAAAGAAACAATCTGCAGTGAGGAACTGTTTGTGTTTTCATGAACCGCTGTGCCCCTGTTTCTCAACCGCTGTCAAGGAGGCCTGACATGGCGCGAAGTCCTGCGACGCGTCGAGGAGTCGTTTGCTCAGCATCCGTCTTGTTCACTCTCGCAGTCGGCTTCGGCCTGGCTTTTGGGCGAAGCTTCGCGTTGCCACAGGATTCCCCGACGAGTCACTCGCAAGGAGGCTGGCGAATGGACCTGAACACGGGTTGGGTATTCTCGCAGGTGGGCAAGAAGGAGGTTTACCCGGCGACCGTCCCGGGCACGGTGCACACGGACCTCCTGGCTAACGGTCTGATTCCGGACCCATTCTACCGGGACAACGAGGCGAAACTTCAGTGGATCGGGAAGACGGACTGGGAGTACCGGCTGGAATTCACGCCTGAACCGCAAATAACCTCCGCCAGGCATGTGGAACTGGTTTTCGAAGGACTTGACACTTACGCCGACGTCTCGCTGAACGGCCAGCCCATCCTCAAAGCGGACAACATGTTTCGCCAGTGGCGTGTGGACGTGACGTCTCTGCTTCGCCCGGGCAAGAACACGCTCGTTGTGAAGTTTGAATCGGCCATCAACCGGGTTCTGCCGGAAATGAAGAAGCGCCCCTTTTTGCTCCCGGCTGGCAACGACCACGGCGAGAAAACCAGCCCCTACACGAGGAAGGCGCCGTACCATTTTGGCTGGGACTGGGGGCCGCGTTTCGTTACCTGCGGCATCTGGCGACCCGTGTACCTGCAAACCTGGGATGAGGTCGTGGTGCGTGACGTTCACGTGTTGCTTCGTCGACTCACGGACGACGTGGCTGACCTGATCGCGGAGGTGGAGCTGGAAGCGGCGGAGCCTCTCCAGGTCATGACCGCGATTTCCAGCCCGGAGGGAGCGTTCCCGGCGGTGAAGCGTCAGGTGGACCTGAAGACCGGAAAGAACACGTTCAGAATTCCGTTTTCGATTTCCCAGCCGCGGCGCTGGTGGCCGAGCGGGTACGGGGACCAGCCGCTGTACAGGATTCTGGCAAGCGCCGAAACGGACGGCAAAACCCTGAGCCAGAAAGTCACCCGAATTGGTCTTCGGACGGTGGAGCTGCGGCAGGTTCCGGACCGGTGGGGCAAGAGCTTCGAATTCGTCGTCAACGGCGTGCCGATTTTCGCCAAAGGGGGCAACTGGATTCCACCGGACAACTTTCTTCCGCGCGTCAGCGACGCGAAACTACGCTGGTTGCTCAGGTCGGTGGTTGACGCCAACATGAACATGCTGCGTGTCTGGGGCGGCGGTGTCTACCCGGACGACCGCTTTTTCGACCTGTGCGACGAGCTCGGCATTCTCGTGTGGCAGGATTTCATGTTTGCGTGCAGCCTGTACCCGGCGGACTCCGCGTTTCTCGAGAGTGTGCGCCACGAAGCTGAAGACAACGTGAGACGGCTGCGAAACCACCCGAGCCTGGTTCTCTGGTGCGGGAACAACGAGGTCGAAACAGGCTGGTTCGATTGGGGCTGGAAGAACCAGTACCCGGAATCGTGCTGGGAGGACTACAAGACCCTGTTTCACGGTTTGTTGCCGGAAGTGGTCTCGACGGTCGACCCGGGAAGGTTCTACTGGCCCAGCTCGCCCAGCTCCAATCTGGAGGACGTGCCCCAGTCGCAGTGGATGGGCGACGTGCACTACTGGGATGTGTGGCACGGCGAGAAGCCGTTCACCGAGTACGAAAAGCAGTTTCCTCGCTTCATGAGCGAGTACGGTTTCCAGTCTTTCCCGCTTTTGCCGACGGTGAAGACCTTTGCCGAACCGCAGGACTGGGACATCGAGTCGCCGGTCATGACGGTGCACCAGAAGCACCCGCGCGGCAACCAGCTCATTCGCAAGTACATGAGCCGCGACTGGCCTGTGCCGAAACGTTTCGAAGATTTCCTGGTCATGAGCCAGATTGTGCAGGCCGAAGGGATCAAAATCGGGGCCGAACACCTCCGGCGGATCAAGCCGCGGTGCATGGGCTCGCTGTACTGGCAGATCGACGACTGCTGGCCGGTCGCGTCGTGGAGCAGCATCGACTACACCGGCCGCTGGAAAGCGCTGCACTACTACGCGCGTCGCTTCTACGCACCGGTGCTTGTGAGTCCGCACCGCGAGAACGGCGAGATTGTCGTTTACGGAGTTGTGGACGGCAGATCCGGGCTTCAGGGCACGCTCGCCTGCCGTTTGCTCAGCTTCGACGGACAAACCCTGTGGGAGGACGAGCGGCCCGCCGAGATTGGGGCTGACAGCGCGGTTGTGCTGGCCCGCTTTCCCGAAGCAGAAGTGCTCGGCGAAGCGGCACCCAACACCGTGGTCTTCGTTGCCGAACTTCGCCGGAGGAACAGTCGCGCGTAACCTGTTGTTCTTCCGGCCGGCAAAGGAACTCACACTCCCGGATCCGAAGCTGGAAGTGGTCGTGCTCCCGGCCGACTCCGGTGCGGTGGTGAGGGTTTCGGCCTCAAAGTTCGCGCGTGCGGTTCTTCTCGAGTGTGAGCCGGTGGAAGGGCACTTCAAAGACAATTTCTTCGACTTGCTGCCTGGAGAAACCGTAGAAGTCGCATTTGAACCGCGCGGAGCGTTCGATTTGGACCGCTTCCGGCGGGGGCTTCGTGTGCGGTCGCTGGTGGATCTGAAGTAGCGAGAGAGCCGTGCGCCTGTCGGGCGACGCGTTGGAGTGTTTCAGCGAGGGGTGTGGTGCTTTTGTCTGTCGCTTGGTCGTCAGCGCCGGGCAGGGAGGAGCGCCGAGCCTGCGACCTGTCTGCCGCCCACGAATGTGGCCCTCAGCTCCAGGTCCGGAGTCAGGACGGCGAAATCCGCCAGAAAGCCGGGCGCGAGGCGGCCCAGCTCGCCGCCGAGGCCGATCTGCCGGGCTGGATTGGTGCTGCAGAGTTGAACCGCTTCTACCGGGCTGAAGCCCAGCTTACTCACCAGGTTTTGAAAAGCCTCCAGCAACGTGATCGCCGAACCGACGAGCACGTCGCTGTCCACGAGGCGGCAGCCGCGCCGCAGATCCACGGTGTAGCGGCGTCCGTCGGTCATCCGGAAAGATCGCGACACGCGACCGCGTTCTTGCGCTCCCAGACCGGCGCCGCGCATGCCATCCGTGACCGCCACCAGCCGGTCCACGCCTGCTTTTTCCCTGGCGAGCAGAATTTTGTCGGCGGGAACGTGGACGAGATCCGGGATGATCTCGAGAGTCAGCCCGGGTTCGTCCAGGCAGTACGCGGCCGTGTCGGGCAGATCCGGTTCGCGGTCGCGTTTGGGCAGCGCGTTGGGCCAGTGGCACACCTGGGTAGCACCTGCTGCAACCGCCCTGTGGACTTCTACGCGAGTGGCTGCCGAATGACCCACGGAGGCCGTCACGCCGTGGGCGACCAGGG
>JAADFT010000283.1 GCA_013152765.1 Calditrichota bacterium
TCCGGTCTACGTGTTAAGATGTTGGGGAACGACTGGCAACCTCGTCCGGTACCCCCGGCAAGCACCTCACGGGGATTTTCCGCCCAACTTCGCAGAAGCACGACACGCTGGCCTGACGGGGGAAGCTGTCGATTCCCAGAAAGGCAGTGTAAGCCAGGACCCAACGCAGCAATTTCCGGAGGGATGAGCAAGAAAAGTGAGCGAACGTTTTGACAGGCAGAACGGAGGGAGGGAGAATGTCTTCCAGTCTTTGCATTGATCTGAAAGGCAAAACAGCGCTGGTCACAGGCGGTTCCCGCGGCATTGGCCGGGCCATCGCCCTGAGGCTCGCAGAAGCCGGGGCAAACGTGGCCATCAACTACCTGCGGCACCGAACCGCCGCCTCGGAGACGGCGCAGGCCATCGAGGAGCGGGGCGCGCAGGCCCTGATTCTGAAAGCCAACGTGGGGGAAGAGGAGCACATCCAGCGGATGTTCGACGAAATCGGAAAGACCTTCGGCAGACTCGACATCCTTGTGAGCAACGCTGCCTCGGGCGTGCTCAAACCAGCGCTCGAGCTCAAGCTCAAGCACTTCCACCACACGATGGACATCAACGCGGCCACGCTGCTGCCCCTGACGCAACACGCTGTCGAGCTCATGGGTGCCGACGGCGGTCGAATTGTCGCTGTCTCCAGCCTCGGAGCTGTTCGGGCAATCCCGAATTACACAGCCGTGGGCGCTTCCAAAGCGGCGCTGGAGTCGCTTGTCCGGCACCTGGCCGTGGAGCTCGCCCCGCGGAACATCAACGTCAACGCCGTTTCAGCCGGAATTGTGGAGACCGACGCCCTTCGACACTTCCCGAACCGCGAGCAGTTGCTGCAGGCCTCGCTGGAGCGCACCCCCGCCGGGCGACTCACGACCCCCGCGGACGTGGCGGACGTGGTTCTGTTCCTCGTGTCGGACCTGGCCAGGATGATCGTGGGCCAAACCATCGTCGTGGACGGCGGCTACTCGATCATGGGCTAAGTCTGCTACGTTAGATTCCGGAAACAAAGCCAAAACCGGGGCAAGACATCCCCGCCCGCGGATTTGATCCCCGGTGGACACGCCTTCTTTCAGCTTTGACTCTCTTTTCCGAATCCGATCCGGTAGACATGCGAGGGACACAGCGCGCGGAGACCCGGCAACGCAAGACCTGGCGGTGACCCCACCTTCGCCCGGCCATCAAATGGCCGGGCTACAAAGAAATCCGCCCCGTGAACGGGGCTACCGAGTGTGTCGCAACGTCGGGCCGAAGACCACGAACTCACCTCGGTGGGTTTTCATCCGAATTCGCCCCGCAACTCATTCCGGGGCGAAGCTGCACAAGATCCGCGCTCATCAGCGTGGATCTGTGGTTTCGTGCTGTGCGGAACACGCCTTCCCCCGCCCGAGAACAGGAGTTCCCCCAAAATGGGGAACTCCTGAAGGTGATTTTCCTCTTGTAGAACCCGCCAAACAAGAACGGGTTACTTCCCTTCATCCAGGGAAGTAACCCGCCAGGTCTTCAAACGCCGCGAAATTTCGTTACTGGCACGTCACCTTTTGGCCGTTTCTGCTCCTTCAGAATGCTGGTAACGTCTTCTCCCGGGCTGCATCTTTTGCTTTGCCACGACCGCCAAACCCAGCAGCCAGCAGAATCGTCCGCCGTCATGCTCGCGCAAGCAAAGTTCCGTTTCCGCCGGCTCCTTTGGTTCCGCTACGTCAGAATGTCGGCAATTCCTTCCTGGGTTGAGCCCGCTTTAGCGAGCGCCTTCTCAAGGCAGCCCGGGGATTGATCCCCGGGCGAAAAAAACACCTTGCGCTTCTTGCCTTGTTGAGGCAAAAATGACGTAGTAGGCTTAGGAGGCCCGGTCTGCTTTACCCGCGGATACCACCTCGTTGGTTACAGTTGCAGTACCAGGCTGAAAATCTGGCTGTTACCGAGCAACCGGTAGTTCGCCAGAGCGTAGTCGAAACGCAATTTGGTCCAGCCGAGATCGTACTGCAAGCCACCGCCAAACGTGTAGCTCTTCGTGTCGTACGTGTTGAACTCGTCCTTGGTCAGCGGCACACCGTAGTAACCAGCGCGCAGGAACAGGATGCGGTTCCACTCGTACTCCACGCCCGCTCCGGCGCGCAGCAGGGCATCCATCCCGTCCCACATCTCGTAGCTAACCGTCAGTCTGTTCGTCTCGCTGGTCCGGATCTGGCTTTGCTGGCCGATCAGCTCGATGGACGTACCGATGCGGAGGAGCAACGGCAACGGCCAGTCCTCGGTCTTCAGTTCAGCCGCAACCCTGCGCTCAGCCGGGTTGTTGGGGTAGCGGTCGTGGGTTACACGCAGGTCCGGACCCGCCAGGTGCAGGCTGCCGCCGAAATTGGCCAGGTTCATGCCCAGCTTCATCCCGAGGACGCCGGTGTCCAGCAGAGAACCCAGGTCCATGGCGATGCCGCGGGCCTTCTCACGCCAGATGCCCTCGCTGACGAACTTCACCTTGATTCCCAGGGTCAGCCTGTCCGTGACAAAACGCGCGTAGGTCAGCCCGATGGCGTAGTCCTGCATCCGGTAGTACGTGTCCATGCCGTTCGGGTGCTCCAGCGTCGTCACCTCGATGTCGTCCGTGCCCACGTAGTTGACGCTGATTCCCAGGGCGCTCGAGGCCGGCAACGGCATGATGAAACCCAGAAACGTGTGGTAGATGCCCGCGTTCTGGTAGAGGTTCGAGCGCGCCACGAAAAACGTCTTCCGGCTGAGCGTCGAAATGGCGGCCGGGTTCCAGTACAGAGAGGCCGGCTCGCCAGGAATCGAAACCGCCGTGCCGCCGAGGGCCATGGCCCTGGCACCCACGCCCAGTTTCAGAAACTGGCCCGCTGCCGTGGCCACCCGGCTGATGTCCTGCGCAAAGCCAGCACTCGCCATCAGTAATGCCAGCAGTGTGGCAAGAGCCATTCTTCTCTTCATCGTGATCTCCCTCGCTAAGCTTCCACGCACTGCCAACATCCGCAACACCGACGGTTAGCGGATGATCGAGAACTTGCCCACCTTCTTGCCGCCGTTTGGCGTCTCAACCACGTAGAGGTACAGCCCGTAAGCCACCTCCTGGTTGTTGAAGTTGAGCATGTTCCAGGGCTCAGTGCTGTTGGTTTCGCTCTTGTGCTCCAGCTTGGCCACCTTCTCACCCGTCAGGGTGAAAATCGAAATCGTGCACTCGCTGGGGAGATTTGTGAAATGAATCGCCGGCTCGTTGGGGTCGATCTCCCACTCCGCCGAAACGATGTACGGATTCGGAACCACACGCACCTTCTCCAGGTCCTCGCTCATGATCTTGCGGACCGAGAAGTGCTCGGTGTCGATCTCGTAGAAGTCCCGGCCAGCCACGAACGGCTTGGTGGTCACAGCCTTGTAAATGTCGCCGGTCGTCGGTGGGATGTTCTCCACCGTGGTGTCGGGATTCTGCTTGATGATGAACTTGTACGTGAACTTGCCACCCTCGCGCAGGTTGATCACGTCGCCGCTGGTCCACGTGGACTTCATCTCGTCCGTCGTGTCGGTGGGCGCCTGCGGGAACACGCCGATGTCCGCCTTCTCGCCCGTCACCAGATTCACGATCTCAAACGGGACGTGGAAACCGCGGGGCGCAAAAGCATCCGTCCCCTGTTCGGTGAACCGAATCTCGTAGTCCGCTGCTGGCGGGTTCGGTCCGGCCGATTTCATTTCCACCACCCAGGTGGTTTTCGGTTCGGTGCCGTCGGCGCGGTACCAGCCGGAGCTGTCTTCGAGAATCTCGATGCCGGGGTAGTTCACGATTTCCAGACGCATGCCGTCAAAAATCGGCCCTTCCTCGCCAGAGATCTCCTTCGCGCCCTTCACCACCATCTGGCCCGTTTCCTGGTCGGTCACGTCGTAGAGCAACGTGCCGGGCTGAGTGCTGTCGTCGAACGACAGCATGTACTTGTGGCCGGTCACCGCGTACTCGTCGATCACAACCACGTTGATCGGGCCGTTGCCGAGCGTGCCTTCGAGCGGCTTGACGCTGACCGTCGGGGCCACAAAGTTGCTTGCTGGCGGTCCCGGCACAACTTCCACCAGGTTCGGGTCCGAACCAGGGTTGTTGCCCTTCGCGGTTTCCAGGTAGTTCAGCGCGGGCCAACCGTCCGGATTCCACTTCGGGTCGTCCAGAACGCCGCGGTCGTAGGCCGTCACCGTGTACCAGTAGGTGACCCCGTTCTTGACGTTGTTGTCCGTCCAGGTGTGCACCAGACCCGTATCCTTGCCGCGG
>JAADFT010000284.1 GCA_013152765.1 Calditrichota bacterium
CAGCTCGAGAAGCAGAAGCGGCTTGAGGCAAAGCGCGCTCAGGAGGAGAGGGAAAAGCAGCAAACTGCTGAGAGCGCTGCAGAGGAAGCGGTTGAAGCAGAGACGGCCGAAGAACAGACAGAAGCCCAAGAAGCCTCAGAAGCGAAGGCCGAGGACGAGGAGACGGCCTGAGTTTCAAACCCACTGTGGCAGAGCCGGGTTGTCGGGAACCCTGAACTTTCGGTACCGGACAGGCTGCCCTTGGTGACTGAGAGTTTCTTGCAGGTAGCTTCTGGAGTGATGGCCTGTTCGGCAGTTGCCAGCGTTTTCCTGGCGTTCAGTCTTGCTGTTCTTTGACTTGGTCGAGTGTGACGGGCTGGTCAGTGAACCATTTGCGAATTCCTTCGTGAAATAAATGAGCGCCGCGACGCCGACTACGACGACTCACAACCTTTGCAGAAATCCGTTCGGTGTCGACAGGAAAGGAGGTTCGGGCGATGAAGGAATTCGTGGAGTTCATGGCCAAACATCTTGTGGATGATCCCGACAGCGTCGAGGTGACCGAGATCTCCGGCGAGCGGACAAGTGTGTACGAATTGCGCGTGCCGAAAGAGGAACTGGGCAGGGTGATCGGCCATCGCGGCAACATTGCCAAAGCCATGCGCGTCTTGCTGGCGGCTGCCTGTGCGAAGCAAGGCAAAAAGCGCGCGGTCCTCGAGATCCTCGAAAAGAAGGAGTCATGACAGCGCCGGTTGCAAAGCCGAGTGACGAAGACGAATGGGTTGAGATCGGTGTAGTAGCACGTCCGCACGGCCTGCGTGGGGAGCTGAAAGTCGCCGGGGTGGACGCTGAGATGGCTCGGTTTAGGAAAGTCGGCGAAGTCCGACTGGAGACCGGCGACGTGCCCGTACAGGGTGCGGTGAAAAGTTTTCGCGCGAATGGCCGTGTGGTGTTGCTTCGAGTGGCCGGTATCGAAACGAGGGAAGCTGCCGAAGCGTTACGCGGCGCTACTGTGCTGGTGCGAAAATCCGAGCTCCCGCAGCTCGATGAAGGTGCCTACTACGCCTTTGAACTGGTTGGCTGTGAAGTTTTCTCGGCAGCGGGTGAGAGGGTTGGCCCCGTTGTGGAGGTGCAGGATTTCCCAGCGAACGACGTTCTGGTTGTTCGAGAGGGGCGTCGGGAAGTGCTGGTGCCACTTGTGGAACCTGTGATCGCAAAAATCGACACGGAAGCCAGGCGGATCGTGCTGAAAGACATCGAAGGGCTGCTGGAGTGAGTGAGGTTCGCCTGCATATTCACCTGGTGACGGGTTTCCCGAAGCTGGTGCAAAGCCCCCTTCAGGACAGCATTATCCGTCGGGCTCAGACGAAGGGGCTTGTGAAAATCGATGTCTACGATTTGCGCCAGTACACCTTCGACAAGCACCACCAGATTGACGACTACCCCTACGGGGGCGGGCCCGGGATGGTCCTGAAGCCCGAACCGATCTTTCGGTGTGTGCAGGATATCAAGAAGCGCTTTCGCCTGGAGAAGCCACGCGTTGTGCTGCTGACTCCGGACGGCGAGACCTACAACCAGCGGAAAGCGGAGGAGCTTTCCGCGGAAAGACATGTGATTCTGATCAGTGGTCACTACAAGGGGGTTGACGAGCGAGTCCGTGAGGCTCTGGTCACAGACGAGATTTCGATCGGCGACTACGTGCTTTCCGGCGGAGAATTGCCGGCGCTGGTCGTCATCGATTCGATTGTCAGACTTGTTCCGGGTGTTCTGAGCGATTACGATTCGGCTGCTACGGACTCTTTCAGCACGGGATTGCTGGACCACCCGCACTACACCCGTCCTGAGGAATACGAAGGGATGCGTGTACCGGACGTGTTGCTTTCGGGGCACCACGCGGAGATCGCTCGGTGGCGTCGCGAGAAAGCCCTGGAGCGCACGAAACAGCGTCGTCCCGATCTTTACGAAGAGTTCATGAAACGGAAAGCACTGGAAAAAGAAAATTAGCGCTTGGAGGCGCGAGTAGGGAGGTTGAAATGAACAAGGTGGATCTGGTAAGCGCAGCTCAGTTGAAGACGGACGTGCCCGAGTTTGGTCCGGGTGACACGGTCGCCGTCCACGTGAAGGTGATCGAAGGGGACAAGGAGCGAATTCAGGTGTTTCAGGGCGTGGTGATTTCGCGACGGGGCAGCGGCATCAACGAAACCTTCACCGTTCGCAAGATTTCGGACGGAATCGGGGTTGAACGAATTTTCCCGCTGCATTCGCCGAACGTTACCAAGATCGAGCGCCTGCGCAGAGGAAAGGTGAGGCGGGCGAAGCTCTTCTACCTGCGTGGTCGGTCTGGTAAGGCTGCCAGGATCGAGGAGAAACGCTGAGAGTTTGCGCGGAAAATGCAGCGTCGAACGAAACCGTTGTCGAGTTGTGGACAACGGTTTTTTTGTGTCTGGAGCTGAATGCTGACCGCCACCAGTTAGCCGTGTTCGAACAGAAATGAGGGAGAGATGAGTAAGTACGCGCGAATTCTGACAGAAGTGCCGGGACCGCGCTCGCGGGAGTTTTCCCGATTGCGAGAAGCAGCGGTTCCATCTTCCGCCGCTACGCTACATGGAATCTTTGTCGCGGAAGCGGAAGGCGCCCTCTTGCGGGACGTGGACGGAAATCAGTTCATCGACTTCACGTCGGGGATTGGTGTTCTGAACGTCGGTCACCGTCACCCTGCGGTTCTGAACGCTGTCAGGCGACAACTGGAGCAGTTCACGCACACCTGTTTCCACGTGGTGGCTTACGAGTCCTACCTCAAACTGGCCACCGAGGTGAATCGGCGCGTTCCAGGAGACTTTCCGAAGAAGACTTTCTTCGCCAACAGCGGAGCAGAGGCCATCGAAAACGCCGCCAAAATTGCCCGCGCGTACACCGGACGGGCGGCCCTTGTGGCTTTCGAGCACGCGTTTCACGGTCGGACGTACATGGCGTTGTCTCTCACGGGGAAAGTGGCGCCGTACAAAGCGGGACTGGGACCATTTGTGCCCGAAATCTACCACGTTCCTTACCCGTACTGCTACCGCTGGCCCGGCGCCGACACGGAGGACGTCTGCGTTGAGAAAGCCTGGAACAGGTTTGAGGAGTTTTTTCACCTCCACGTGAGCCCCGAGGAAGTCGCAGCGATTTTCTTTGAACCGGTGCTGGGCGAAGGCGGTTTTGTGCCAATGCCGGCGGAATTCGCAAAACGTTTGCGGCACTTCTGCGACGAGCACGGCATTTTGCTCGTGGCTGACGAAATCCAGTCTGGCTGGGGGCGCACCGGCAGATGGTTTGCCACGGAGCACCTGGGGATCGTACCCGACGTAACTGTGTCTGCCAAGTCGCTTGGTGGTGGTTTCCCGCTCAGCGCGGTGACGGGACGCGCAGAGGTGATGGACGCGCCACAAGTAGGCGGCATCGGCGGGACCTACGGTGGCAACGCGGTGAGCGTAGCTGCTGCGTTGGCAGCGATTGAAGTTCTGGACTCTGAAGGCCTGGTGCAGCGGGCTGAGGGACTCGGGGAGCAGATTCGCGGGCGATTCCGGGAAATGGCAGAGCGCTACCCCTTTGTCGGCGATGTGCGAGGGCTGGGCGCGATGAACGCACTGGAACTCGTGACAAACAGGGAAACGAAGAAACCTGCTCCGGAACTGGTGAAATCCACGCTGAAGGTTGCTCTCCAGAAGGGGCTGCTTCTGCTGAAAGCGGGAACGTATGGAAACGTCATCCGGACCCTTCCGGCGCTGAATATTCGCAAAGAGGTTCTCGACGAAGGGCTGGACCTGCTGGAGAGCGCATTTGAAGAAGTGTTACAAAAAGTTTCATGAACCCTCGGGAACGTGTGGCGTTAGTAGAATAGGCTTCATGGCAGGCCCTCCTTCCCAAGAAAAGCCCGTCCGGGAGAAACCCCGGCGGGCTTTTCGTATTTTGATCCCGCAGTGACTCGTTGCAGTTCAACTCGACTGCGGTTACCCGATCCACTGCTCGCCTGGACCTGCTTGGATGGAATCACTCTGAACCGATTGTACAGAGAAGCCTGTGCTCGGGGGCAGAAGATCCTTCGCTATTTTGCTGTCAATGTGCGGGTTGCACGGAGACCTGAGGCTCAGTGGAAACAACAGCCCGCGAGGGTAGAGCAGCTAAACCCACCGTGGTGGCAGCTACCCAGGCGCTGTTGGCGAACAGGGCCTGGCTCACGCGGTTTAGCCATGGATGAAGAAAGAACCGGCTCCGGCGCGGTCTCAAGTTGGCGACGTAAGTTGAAAAGGTTTG